>CAYOBI010000007.1:0-4827 GCA_964402325.1 uncultured Propionibacteriaceae bacterium
GGCCCGGCGGGCCCGACGCGCCGGATCCGGTGCACCGTCCTGCCCACGAGGACGTCCCGCCGCCGATGGATCCGCCCGACGATCCCTGGGACGAACCGCCGCCGGAGGACGACCCGTACGGCGACCCGTACGCCCCGCCGGCACCCGCTGAGTCGCTGGCGGCGACGCCCGCGCCGCCGGCCACCCAGACGAAGGCCGTGACCCAGCCGCCGGCCATCCAGCCGAAGGCCACCGCGGAGCCGGCGGCGGCTCCGCCGCGGCCGAGCCGCTATTCGCAGGTGGCGGCCGCCCCGCCGCCCCCGCGCGACCTCACCCCGGAGGAGGAGTCCGCGGCGTACGCGGACGACGACGAGACCGTCGGTGAGGGCTACGAGAGCGCCGCCGAGCTGCTCACCAACGTCCTGGGGGCCGAACTGCTGCTCGAGGAGCAACAGGACGTCGGTTCGGGGACCTGACCGCGGGTTGCCGGAAGTTGAATCCGGGACGGTTCAGTTTTTGATCACCTCGGGTGGCGGACGTAGGCTGAGGGGGTTGGATGCCCGGTCAGCGGAAGGACGTTCGATGGCGCCTCGACCCGATCCGAAGTGCCCGGTGCGTCCGGGTGACACCTGCAGCCTGTGCTACCCCGGCGCCACCGGCCCGCAGGACTGCGGGCTGGTGTGGCTGGTCCGCGAGGACCCCGAGCTGAGCGCCGAACTGGCCCGGCTGCGCGCCGAGGCGCAGGCCTGACCCTGGCCCGGGCCCGGCTCAGTCGGTGCCCGGCCAGAGCCGCGCGACGACGTCGCGGGCCGGTTCCTCGACCGCGCGTCGCCAGCCGGTCCCCGCCCACAGGTGCGTGTGCTGAGGATCCCCGGCGGCCGCGGCGGCCCGCCGGATCGGGCCCGCCACCTGGTTCACCGCGGGGTAGCTGGCCGGCGCCAGGGCGTCGTACGCCTCGACGAACGCGTTGCGCAGGCCGCGGGCCAGACGCCCGGAGAAGCAGCGGGTCAGCACTGTCTCGGTGAAGACGGGGTGCGTCAGGGCGGCCCGGTGCGTCGGGTTGGTGCCGGCCTCCGGGGTGAGCAGGAACGCCGTGCCCAGCTGGGCCGCCACCGCCCCCGCCTCGAGCGCCCGGCGGACCTCGGCCGCGTCACTCAGGCCCCCGGCGGCGACCAGCGGCACCGGCACCGCCGCCCGGACCGCCGCGAGCAGCGCGGCGAGCGGCGTCGTCGGCGCCGGATCGGTGGTCCGGAAGGTGCACTGGTGACCGCCGGCCTCCAGCCCCTGCACCACCAGGGCGTCCATCCCGCGGCGGACCGCCTCGAGGGCGTCGTCGACTGACGTCACCCCGCCCACCAGGAAGCTGTCCACGGCGTGCAGCCGCTCCACCGTGCTCCGGTCCGGCAGCCCGAAGGTGAAGGAGACCACCGGCACCGGATCGTCCACCAGCAGTTCGACCTTGTCCTGCCAGGCGTCGTCGTCGGGCCACGGCTCGGGCAACCGGTCGACGCCCAGCTGGGCGGCGAGCGGGAGCAGCGCCTGGCGGTACGCCTCGACCGCCGCCACGTCGATCGGGGTGGGGTCGGGGACGAAGAGGTTCACCCCGAACAGTGCCGTCCCGCCGGCCCGCACCTCGGCGATCTCGGCGGCCAGCCCGGCGGGCCTCCGGTACCCGGCGGCGAGGAATCCGAGCCCGCCCGCCTCGCCGACCGCCCGGACCAGGGCCGGGGTCGACGGGCCTCCGGCCATCGGGGCGGCGACGACCGGGACGCGCAGTGCGGGGAACTCTCGCATGGTCCGTCACGCTATGCGGCGACGGTGCCGTTGGGAAGAGGTGGCCTCAGAGCGCCTCGGCGACCCGGAGCACGCCGGCGCCCTCGATGTCGCCGTGGGCCAGGTAGTGCAGGGCCCGGTCCGCCTCGTCCAGCGGGTACTCGTGGGTCGTCGGGTGCAGGCCGAGCCGGTCGGCCAGGACGAGGAACTCCTCGCCGTCGCTGCGGGTGTTCGACTCCACGCTGGTGAGCGTCTTCTCGTGGAAGACGGCGGCGTGGTAGTCCAGCGCCGGGATGTCGGACATGTGGATGCCGGCGCAGGCGAGGGTCCCGCCGGCACCGAGCGCGGCCAGGGCGTACGGAACGATGTCGCCGGCCGGGGCGAAGATGATCGCCGAGTCCAGCGGCACCGGCGGCATGTCCCGGGCGTCGCCGGCCGAGGCGCAGCCCAGCTCCAGGGCGAACCGGCGGGCCTGCTCGCCGCGGGTCAGGACATGCACCTCGACGCCCTGCGCCAGCGCCACCTGCGCCGCCAGGTGCGCGCTGCCGCCGAACCCGTACAGCCCCAGGCGTCCGCCCGGCGGGACGTCCGCCCGGCGCAGCGCCCGGTAGCCGATGATCCCGGCGCACAGCAGCGGGGCCGCGGTCGCGTCGTCGAACCGCTCCGGCAGCCGGTAGGCGAACCCCTCCGGGACGGTGGTGTACTCCGCGTAACCGCCGTCGGCGTCCCAGCCGGTGTACTGCGAGCGGGTGCAGAGGTTCTCCCGCCCGGTACGGCAGGCCCGGCAGACGCCGCAGGTGCGCCGCAGCCACGGGATCCCGATCCGCTCCCCGGCGGCGAACCGGTCCGCGCCCGGCCCGGCGCCGACGACCTGCCCGACGATCTCGTGGCCCGGGGTGACGTGCTCGCGGTGCACGGGCAGGTCACCCTCGGCGACGTGCAGGTCGGTGCGGCACACCCCGCAGGTCAGCACCCGGACCAGCACCTCGCCGGGGCCGGGGGTCGGCAGGTCCTTCTCGACGAGTTCGAGCGGTCCGCCGTCCAGTGGGCCGGGCGTACGCACCTGCCATGCGCGCATGATCGTCTCGCTTCCTCCGCGGTGGTGATCGCGGCTGGAGCCAGTCCACCACGTCCGGAGCGATTCCGGTGATCCTTGCGACGATGGCGCTGGCCGGCCGGGGAGCCCGGCCTGGCATCGATGTCGTACTGACCGGAGTCGACGCCGGGCAGCCTGCTCGACGTCCGCCGTGCCGCCGTTGTCAGGGGATGCGCCTAGGCTGGGACCGCACACCGCGACGCACGGCGAAAGGACCCCGATGACCGAGGGATTGCCCCAGGGATTCGACATGAACGCACTCATGCAGCAGGCGCAGGCCATGCAGGCCCAGATGCAGCAGGCGCAGGCGGAGCTGGCCGTCACCTCGGTCTCCGGCACCGCCGGCGGCGGACTGGTGACCGTGCTGATGACCGGGTCCGGCGAAGTCACCTCGGTCTCCATCAAGCCCGAGGCCTGCGACCCGGAGGACACCGAGAGCCTCGGTGACCTGATCGTCGCCGCGCTGCGCGACGCGAACAACCAGGCGGCCGCCCTGGCGCAGCAGAAGCTCGGTCCGCTCGCCGGTGGGATGGGCCTCGGGTTCTGAGCGGCGGGTCTCTGAGTGGCAGCCATCTATGACGGCCCGATCCAGGACCTGATCACCGAGCTCGGTCAGCTCCCCGGGATCGGGCCGAAGTCGGCCCAGCGCATCGCGTTCCACGTCATGTCCGCCGACAAGGAGGACGTGATGCGGCTGGTCGACGCCCTCGTGCAGGTCAAGGACCGGATCAACTTCTGCACCACCTGCTTCAACGTGTCCGAGGGCGACACCTGCTCGATCTGCCGCGACCTGCGCCGTGACGTCGCGATGATCTGCGTGGTGGAGGACGCCAAGGACGTGGTGGCGATCGAGCGCACCCGCGAGTTCCGCGGCCGCTACCACGTGCTCGGCGGCTGCATCAGCCCGGTCAACGGCGTCGGCCCCGACCAATTGCACATCCGTGAACTCGTCGGGCGGCTCGCCGACGGGGCGGTTCAGGAGGTCATCATCGCCACCAACCCGACCATCGAGGGCGAGGCGACCGCGACCTACCTGAGCCGGCTGCTGCTGCCGATGGGGCTGACCGTGTCGCGGCTGGCCAGCGGGCTGCCGGTCGGCGGCGACCTGGAGTACGCCGACGAGGTCACCCTCGGCCGGGCTTTCGAGGGACGCCGTGCCCTCACCTGACCCCGCCGGCCCCAGGGGCGTACGTCTCGTCGCGACCGACCTCGACAACACCCTGTTGCGCTCCGACCGGTCGATCAGCCCGCGCACCGACGCCGCCCTGCGGGCCGCCGCCGACGCGGGCATCGCCGTCGTCCCGGTCACCGCCCGGCAGCGGCTGGGGCTGCTCGCGGTGGCGCCGCTCTTCCTGGACCTCGCCGGGGCGTTCGGCGGCTGGGCGATCTGCTCCAACGGCGCCCTCGGCCTCGACCTGGTCAGCGGCGAACGGCTGTTCGAGGCCACGATGACCGTCGAGGCGCAGCGCGACCTCGTCGTCCGGCTCACCGCAGCGGTCCCCGACGTACGGTTCTGCGCCGTCCGGGACGGGGGAGACGGTTTCCTGGTCGAGGCCGGCTACGCCGACCTGTGCGTCTGGGCCGACCACAACCGCGACCCGCGCCTGATGCAGGTCGTCGACCGCCCCGCGCTGGCGGACCGGCCGAACCTCAAGATGGTCGCCCGCCACCCCGCCCTGGGGCCGCGTGACCTGCTCGCCGCGTTCGACGCCCTCGGCCTGCCCGGCCTGCGCGCCACCTCGTCCGGCGCCCCGTTCCTGGAGGTCTCCGCCGCCGGGATCGGCAAGGCCTACGGGCTGCAGCGGCTCACCGAGCGGCTCGGGATCAGCGCCGCCGAGGTGGTGGCGTTCGGCGACGGTCTCAACGACCTCGACATGCTCCAGTGGGCGGGCCTGGGTGTGGCGGTGGCCAACGCCGAGCCCGAACTGCTCGCCGTCGCTGATCGGGTCGCACCGAGCTGCGACGAGGACGGCTTCGCG
>CAYOBI010000007.1:4927-9103 GCA_964402325.1 uncultured Propionibacteriaceae bacterium
GCCTACCACGCGGTCCCGGCACAGATCGACCTGCCCGCGACCGAACACCGCATCCTCGACTTCTGGGCCGCGCACGACGTGTTCGCCCGCTCCGAGGAGCGCACCCGCGGCGGGAAGCGCTGGACCTTCTTCGAGGGCCCGCCGACCGCCAACGGCATGCCCGGCACGCACCACATCGAGGCGCGCGTCTTCAAGGACATCTTCCCGCGGTTCCGGACGATGCAGGGCTACTACGTCGAGCGCAAGGCCGGCTGGGACTGCCACGGCCTGCCCGTCGAGCTGGCCGTCGAGAAGGAACTCGGCATCAACGGCAAGCCGGAGATCGAGACGTACGGCATCGAGGCGTTCAACGCCAAGTGCCGCGAGTCGGTCAGCCGCCACGTCGACGCCTTCCAGGAGCTCACCGACCGGATGGGCTACTGGGTCGACCTGGACAACGCTTACCGGACGATGGACTCCTCGTATGTGGAGTCGGTCTGGTGGTCGCTGAAGGAGGTCTTCGACCGCGGGCTGCTCTCCCAGGACGAGCGGGTCGCGCCGTACTGCCCCAAGGACGGCACCACGCTGTCGGACCACGAGGTCGCCCAGGGCTACGAGGACGTCGTCGACACCACCGCGTTCGTCCGTTTCCCGGTCAGCTCCGGCCCGTACGCCGGCATCGCCGATCTGGTGATCTGGACCACCACCCCGTGGACCCTGCTGGCCAACACCACCGTCGCGGTCGGCCCCGACATCACGTACGTCACCGCGACCGACGGCGCCTCGACGGTGATCGTCGCCGAGGACAACGTGGCGAGCGCGCTGGGCGAGGGCTGGACCGTGCAGGACCGGTTCCCGGGCTCGACGATGGAGGGCTGGACCTACCGGCGGCCGTTCGAGGTCGTCGAGCAGCCCGGGCACGCGTTCTTCGTGGTGCTCGAGGACTACGTCGCGACCGGCGAGGGCACCGGCCTGGTGCACCAGGCGATGGCGTACGGCGAGGACGACTTCCAGTCCAGCAAGCGGCACGGCATCGAGCTGGTCAACCCGATCGGCCCGAACGGCCACTTCCACGACGACCTCGACGTGGTCGGCGGGATGTTCTTCAAGGACGCCGACAAGGCCGTGCTGGCCGACCTGGACAGGCGTGGGCTGCTCTTCGGCACCCTCGACCACGAGCACCCCTACCCGCACTGCTGGCGCTGCCACACCCCGCTGATGTACTACGCGACGCCGTCCTGGTACGTCCGCACCACCCAGATCAAGGACGAGCTGCTCCGCGAGAACGAGCGGACCACCTGGTACCCGGAGACGATCAAGTGGGGCCGCTACGGCGACTGGCTCAACCACAACGTCGACTGGGCCCTGTCGCGGACCCGCTACTGGGGCACGCCGCTGCCGATCTGGGTCAACGACGTGACCGGCGACCAGGTCTGCATCGGCTCGCTGGCCGAGCTCGGCGAGCTGGCCGGCCGCGACCTGGCCGACCTCGACCCGCACCGGCCGTTCATCGACGAGGTGACCTTCACCAAGTCGGGTGCGCCCGGCACCTACCGGCGGGTGCCCGAGGTGATCGACGCCTGGTACGACTCCGGCTCGATGCCGTTCGCGCAGTGGGGCTACCCGTACGTCGACGGGTCGCAGGACGCGTTCCAGCACGCCTACCCGGCGGACTTCATCTGCGAGGCGACCGACCAGACCCGTGGCTGGTTCTACTCGCTGATGGCGGTCGGCACTGCGGTGTTCGACCGGTCGTCGTACCGGAACGTGCTCTGCCTGGGCCACATCCTGGCCGAGGACGGCAAGAAGATGTCCAAGCACCTCGGCAACATCCTCGAGCCGATCCCGCTGATGGACAAGCACGGCGCCGACGCGGTGCGCTGGTTCATGGCCGCCTCCGGGTCGCCGTGGGCGGCCCGCCGGGTCGGTGACACGGCGATGCAGGAGATCGTCCGCAAGGTGCTGCTGACCTACTGGAACTCGGCCTCGTTCCTGGCCCTGTACGCCCGGGCGAACGGCTGGACCCCGGAGAACGCCGACGGCACCCGCAAGGACGTGCCGCTGGCCGACCGGCCGGTGATGGACCGCTGGCTCGTCTCCGAGACCAACGTGCTGGTCCGCGACGTCACCGCCGCGCTGGAGGACTTCGACTCCCAGCGCGCCGGGCAGCTGCTGTCGGAGTTCGTCGACAACCTGTCGAACTGGTACGTCCGCCGCTCCCGGCGCCGCTTCTGGCGCGGCGAGGACTCGGCGTTGCTCACCCTGCACGACACGATGGACGTGCTGACCCGGCTGATGGCGCCGATGGTGCCGTTCCTGACCGAACATGTCTGGCAGCAGATCGTCGTGCCGGTCGAGCGCGACGCCGCCCCGTCGGTGCACCTGGCCGACTGGCCGGTCGCCGACGCGTCGGTGATCGACGAGGAACTGGACGGGGCGATGGGCCTGGCCCGCCGGGTCGTCGAGCTGGGCCGCGGCGCCCGGGCCGAGGCCAAGGTGAAGATCCGCCAGCCGCTGTCCCGGCTGCTGATCGCCGGCGACTCGTACGCCCGGCTGGACGCCGCACTGCGCGACGAGATCTCCGACGAGCTCAACGTGGAGCAGGTCGCGTCGTTCGCCTCGGCCGGCGATCTGGTCGACTACTCGGCCAAGGGCAACTTCCGCAACCTCGGCAAGCGCTTCGGCAAGCAGACCCCGCAGGTCGCGGCGGCGATCGCCGCGGCCGACGCGGCGGCGCTGCACGACGCGCTGGCCCGTGACGGCAAGGTGACCGTCGACTTCGACGGCGGCACCGAGGTCGGCCCGGACGACGTGCTGATCACTGAACGTCCGCGCGAGGGCTGGTCGGTGCTCAACGAGCAGGGCGAGACCGTCGCGCTGGACCTCGAGCTGACCCCGGAGCTGGTCAAGGCCGGCGTCGCCCGCGACGTGATCCGCGAGGTGCAGGAGGCCCGCAAGACCTCCGGCTTCGAGGTCTCCGACCGGATCTCGCTGGTCTGGACGGTGCTGGACGGGGAGACCGGCGTCGCCACCGGCGAGGCGGTGCGCGAGCACGCCGCGCTGATCGCCGACGAGGTGCTGGCGGTCGAGATGTCCGAGGGCGCGGTAGCGGCCGACGGCTTCGCGCTCGAGGAGCTGGGGCTGCGGTTCAGCGTGGCGCGCCGGGGCTGAGGCCTTGGCCGCTCGCGGGCTGTGCGGGGCGTACGTGGCTTCGGCCGCGTACGCCCCTTCGCTCACTGGCCGGGTGGGAGCTGCGGGCCGCCGCCGTTGCCGCGCGGCAGGTCGCGGCGATGCTTGCGGTCGCCGAGGACGCGGCTGCTCACGATCGTGAGGACGATGGCGGCGACGATCAGCAGGCCGGCGGGGATGTGGGTGAAGATCATCAGGCCGATCGCGACCGGCCAGATGATCGGCCGGACCGTCCGCAGCACGTTCACCCAGCCGGCTTCCACCTGCCCCGGACGCGGGCTCGTGGCCGGCTGGTAGCCGTCCGGGCCGGCGTAGGGAAGGGGGACGGGCAGGGCCGACGCCGCGGGGGTCGGCGCCTGGGCCCAGGGTGCACCGGGATTGAGACCCGGCAGGTCAGCGAACAGCGGGATCAGGTCGGCGACCGTACGTGCCTGGAGGGCGGCGTCCATCCGCTGGTTGAACTCGGCATCGTCCAGCCGCCCGGCGACGAAGTGCTCGGAGAGCTCGTCCACCGCCGCCTGCCGCTCGGCATCGCCGATGCGGGGCAGGGGGTACGGCTCGTCGGCGGAGCCCGGGTCGCTCGTCATGGTCGCCATTATGCCCACCCGCCCGGACCACCTCGGATGGCCCGGCGCCCGTGCCGTGGTGTGCCCCTCCGGCTGTAGGCGATGCGCCCGCCTGTGGACGAGTCCGGCCCCGCCCCCCTGCTGTGGACAAGTCAGGTGCGTGACGGTGGGGTGAACCATCCATGAGCCAAGCTTGGGGCCCAGCGAATCGAAGGGGATGAGAAATGCCGCAAAGACGCATCAGCAAGCTCACACCGGCGTGGACGATGATCGGCGTCGCCATGCTCCTGTCCGGATGTGGCGACTCCCGTCCCGCAGCCACTCCGACGCCCTCGTTCTCCTGCACCCCCGACCCCTCCGGGGCTCCGTGCACCGCGGAACTGGCCGCTGCCCAGGCCGAAGAGGCCAAGGCGTACGCCGAGGCGGAGTTCGCCTACCGGGA
>CAYOBI010000007.1:9203-45291 GCA_964402325.1 uncultured Propionibacteriaceae bacterium
GGGGTCAGCAGCCCCGCGCGTGGACCCAGCGGTCTTGGCCCGAGAGGCCGCAACGACGCTCCGCCTGCCGAGTCAGACGGTTCGGATCGGTCCCGATCCGTCGCGCAATCGGTGGAACATGATGGCCGTCGGTCATCCCGTCTGGCTGTGGCGTGATGGCGCCAGTTCGACCACCGAGACGGTGTCGCTGGCGGGAGTCACGCTCAACATGACCGCGAAGCACCAGTCGACGACGTTCGACATGGGCGACGGCACGAAGGTCACCTGCACGGCGTCCACGCCATGGGTCGCCGGGGCCCAGCCCCCGGGCACGCCGTCCCCGAACTGCGGCCATGTCTACTCCGCCCCCGGCAACTTCACGATCAGCGCGACCCACCACTGGCAGCTGTCCTGGACGGCGCTGGGACAGTCCGGAACCCTGCCGATGTCCAACACGTCCTCGGCCGGTGTCACGGTAGGTGAGCTGGCCTCGGTCGTGATCGAGCGCTGAACGCCCGCTGCCCGACGGCCACGTACGATCCAGACTGCCGGATCAGCCGGACGAGAGGAGCCGTGATGCCCGACATCAACGTGCGGTTCAACCCGGACCGCTCCCGCTGGGAGGCGTTGCTGAACGGCGACGAGATCGGCTTCCTCGACTACCAGGTCAACTGCGGCATCGTCGAGATGTCCCGGACCGACGTGGAGCCGGTCGCGGGGCAGGACGCCACGGCCGTCGAGGACGAACTGATCCGGGCCGGCCTGGATCAGGCCCGCGAGGACGGGCTGAAAGTCCTGGCGACCAGTCCGGTGGTCGATGAGTTCTTGGACGACCATCGCGACGACTACGGAGACCTGCGCTGACGCCGCCGACCGCTTCGCCGCCCTGCAGCCACGGATGGCGGATGCCTGTCCCGTTCTGCGATCCGCCCGATATCGTGGAGCCCGACTCAGAGTGGAAGAAGGAGGCCGCATGCCCCGCATCGTCCAGAAGTACGGCGGATCGTCGGTGGAGGACGCCGAGGCCATCAAGCGCGTGGCCCGTCGTGTCCTGGCTGCCAAGCAGGCCGGCAACGAGGTCGTCGTCGTCATCTCGGCGATGGGCGACACGACCGACGAACTGATGGACCTGGCCCTGCAGGTCTCGCCGATGCCGAAGGCCCGCGAGCTGGACATGCTGCTGACCACCGGCGAGCGCCAGTCCGCGGCGCTGCTGGCGATGGCGCTGGCGGACCTGGGGGCGGATGCCCGCTCCTACACCGGTTCGCAGGCCGGCGTCCTGACCACCGCCAAGCACGGCGACGCCCGGATCATCGACATCACCCCGGGGCGGATCGAGAAGGCGCTCGACGCCGGTAACATCGTCATCGTCGCCGGCTTCCAGGGCGTCTCCCAGGACACCAAGGACGTCACGACCCTTGGTCGTGGCGCCTCCGACACGACGGCCGTCGCCCTCGCGGCGGCCCTCGACGCGGCCTACTGCGAGATCTACTCCGACGTCGACGGGGTCTTCACCGCGGACCCGCGGATCGTCCCCAGCGCCCGCCGCATCCCGGAGATTTCGTACGAGGAGATGCTGGAGATGGCGGCGAACGGCGCCAAGATCCTCCACCTGCGGTGCGTCGAGTACGCCCGCCGCGAACACGTCGCGGTGCACGTACGCTCATCGTTCACGGACAGGCCCGGCACGTGGGTCAAGGACCTCGATGACGTCCAGAAAGGACCAGGCATGGAACAGGCACTGATCACCGGCATCGCGCACGAGCGTGGCGATGCCAAGGTCACCGTGGTCGGCGTCCCCGACCAGGTCGGTCGCGCGGCGACCATCTTCACGGCCCTCGGTGAGGCCGACATCAACATCGACATCATCGTGCAGAACGTGTCCCGGGTGGACACCTCCCGGACCGACATCTCCTTCACCCTGCCGACCAAGGACGCTCGCAAGGCGATCGAGACCCTGAAGTCGATCCAGGACGGCGTGCAGTTCCAGGAGTTGCTGTACGACGACCAGATCGGCAAGGTCTCGGTCATCGGCGTCGGGATGCGCTCCCACCCGGGCGTGACCGCGAAGTTCTTCAAGGCGCTGGCCCAGGCCGGCGTCAACATCGGGATGATCTCCACCTCCGAGATCCGCATCTCGGTGGTCGTCGACCAGGACGACCTCGACACCGCGGTCCGGGCCGCGCACACCGCGTTCGGCCTCGACGCCGAGGGCGAGGCCGTCGTCTACGCCGGCACCGGCCGCTGAGCCGCAGCCCCGACCAGCCGCGAACCGGCCGTGACCCCAGGGTCGCGGCCGGTTCGTCGCTGTCCGGGCCCCCTCAGGGGGATGTTGCCCCTGCTCGATGAGCGGATCCTGACAACTGCCCCGGAAGCCTCGCGTCGAGAACCGCGCCGAACCGTGGGTCGCCCCTGCCCGGGCCTGCTTCGGCAGGGGTCAGTTGTCAGGATCCGCTCACGTGTCGAGGGCGCCGGCCCCCGGCCCGGGCTCCGCGCCGCCCGCCGCCGCCCGATACATCTCCCGGGCTTGTTCGAAGCCGATCACCCAGCCGGTCTGGCGGATGCTGCGGTAGAGGGGAGTGGTGAGCATCCGGCCCTGCCCGTCATACACCTCGGGGAAGCCGCCGTCGCGGACCATGGCGTCCGCGTAGGCAGCCAGGTGCCGGCCCGCCTCGTCGAGGTAGCCCGCCTCCCCGGTGGCGCGGTGCAGCAGCAGGAGCACCTTGATGTACTCCATCCCCCAGAAGCTCCAGATCGCGTCGCCGCCGTACGACGCGACGGCCAGCCGGACCACCGGGTACTGCCGGTGCGCCCGGGTGTCGACGTGGTACTTCACCGCGAACGGTTCGGCGACCCCGGTCGCCCGGATGTGCTCCACCGAGCGGACGAAGAAGTCGCGTTCCACCGGATCGGCCGGGTCCAGGAAGCCGGTCGCCAGCACGATCAGCCAGTCCGAGGAGTAGTAGCCGCGGCTCGTCCCCTCCGCCGACAGGTCCTCCAGGAAGTGCCCCGCCTCCGGCAGCCAGAAGGTCGCCAGGATCCGCTGCTTGAGCTCGTCCAGCGCCTCCCGGTCCGGCGGGACCAGCCCGAGCCGGCCGGCGAGTTGGCTGGTCTTCCACAGGATGACGTTGTCGTAGAACGCCGAGGAGCGCCGGGTGATGTCCTTGGCGCCGGACAGCGGCAGGTCGGTGCGGACCAGCCCGGTCGCCGGGTCGAGCACCGTCGCCCGGTAGCCGGTGAAGTGCCGGGCCAGCGCGTCGCCGTAGCGGGTGACCAGGTCGGCGGCGGCCTCCGCGGTGGCCGGGCGGTGCAGGTCGGGGCCGTACGCCACCGGCCGGGCCGGCTCCAGCCCGGCCAGCGCGGCCAGCGCGTAGAGCATCCCGTACAGCGTGTCGGACGGGTAGGCGTAGATGTTGACGCAGGTTGCGGACCGCGGCCCGGTCGCCACGATCGTCGTGGTGAGCTCGGGCTGGCGGGCGAAGACGCCGAGCGCGTACCCCACGGTCTGCAGGTAGACCAACTGCCGCGCCTGCCAGTCGGCCTCGTCGCCGGGCACCGCCCGGTCCAGCATCGGGTAGTAGAAGACCCCGAGGTTGCGGACGAACAGCGCGCTGAACTGGTCGCCGGAGATCAGCAGCAGCCGGTCGGGGTCGAACCGCAGCGCGTGGATGTCGCGGATCACCCCGTCGACGGTGTCCGCGCCCGATCGCGGGCTGGTCAGATAGCGGGTCCGCAGCACGTTCACCCCGCACGAGTAGTAGGCCAGCGCCCGCCACAGCCGGCCCTGGCGCAGCACCAGGGCGTCGTTGCGATCGGTCGTCTCCAGCCGCCCGTCGGTGAACCGCGCCGTGTAGGTGTTGCGCACGATGGTGAACCGGGAGAACGGATTGGTGACGTACGCGAAGGCCAGAGAACCGGCGGCGAGGATGCTGGACCCCGCGGCCAGGAGCCGGACAGGCAGGCGGAACACGGTGGGGACCCCAAGCTGACGGAGACGGACGGCGACGCCTCCAAGGGTAGGGCCCCGACAGGCGAGCTCCGACCGGGCGCCGGACGGTCCCGGGAGGGTTGCGGGACGGTCGCGGATTTCGGTCCGGACCGATCGGCTGGAAGAATGGCCCCTCGCCGGAACAGTCGTACGAACCGAGGGCACGTGACCGATGAACCGCTCGACCCGGAACGGGTCCGGGGCGCGCTCGACAGCCCGACGCTGAAGCTGCTGTCGGCCCACACCGCGTGGTGGGTGCTGCCGCTGTTCTCCGAGCACCTCGAGCCGACCCAGGGGCCGGTGTCCGCGGCCTGGTTCCACCGCCGGGTCGCGGAGGCGCTCCAGGCGCTCGGCCTGCCGGACAGCCCCACCCCCGCCGAGCACTGCCGCAAGTGGGTCGACCAGGACCACTGGCTGGTCCGCAGCCGCGACCCCGAGGACGGGCGCCTCCTCTACGAGCTGTCCGACAACGCCCTGCGCGCGATCCGGATCGTCCGCGACACCTCGGGGGAGTCCAGCACCGTCTCCGACTCCCGGCTCGGCTCCATCTCCGACGCGGTGCGCCGGCTGGCGGACATGGCCAGCCCCGACATCGACGCCCACATCGCGCGGATCGACGCCCGGATCGCCGAGCTCGAGGAACGCCGCCAGGCACTGCGCGCCGGTGACGTACGCCCCGCGACCGACGAGGAGATGCGCCGCCAGTTCGACGAGGTTCGCCGGCTGCTGTCCTCGCTGCCGGCCGACTTCCGCCAGCTGTCCACGATGATCGAACGCCGCCACCACGCCGTCGCCGCCGGCATCTCCAGCGCCGGCACGCCGAAGGGTGCCGCGGTCGAGGAGTTCCTGCACGAGCACGACCTGCTCGCCCAGACCCCCGAGGGCCGGGCCTACCGCGGCTTCTCCGACCTGCTGGTCTCCCGGGAGGCCGAGGCGCTGCGCAGCGACATCGACCTGATCCTCGACCAGGAGTTCGCCGCGACCACTCTCGGTGACGCCGACCGCGCCTCCCTGCGGACCCTGATGTCCACCCTGCTGGAGGAGGAACATGAGGTGGAGGCCGCCTACACCCGGTGGACCGCCTCGCTGCGGCGCTTCCTCACCCGCTCCTCCGGCGGGCGCCACCAACGACTGCTCACCCTCGTCGACCAGGTGCTCGAGGCCGGCGACGAACTGAGCCGGCGCTCCGGGCGGGCGATGATCGAGGACGTGCTCGGCGTCGGCACCCTCGACGTCCGCGACATGTCGCAGGCGGCGCTCTGGCAGCCGAGCCAGGACGTGAAGGCCGAGCCGCTCGAGGCGCTGCGCCCCAGCACGATGCTGCCCGAGGACCGGGAGCTGATGATGATCCAGGCCGGCACCTCGACCCGCGCGGTCGCGGCGACGGTCAACGACCTGCTCGCCGTCGGCCCGACCACCGGCGCCCGGGTGTTCGACGCGACCCCCGAGGCGTGCCGGCGCCTGGTCGTGCTGCTCGGCGTGCTCGACCTCGGGCTGGCGCACGGCCGGGTCGAGGTCGGCGCCACCGAGAGCGTCACCCTGGTCACCCCCGGCGGCCGGGCCCGTACGGTCCTGGTGCCGCTGGTGCATTTCGACGGACCACTCCCGATCAAGGACGGTGGCAATGACTGACCCGTACGAGGAGGCCTTCGGCACCCACGCCGAGGCACGGAAGCCGGAAGAGGACGCGTTCGGCACCCACGCCGACCCGGAGGTGCTGCCGGACCAGGCCCGCCGGACCCTGGCGACCCTGCTCACCTCCCGGTTCATCACCCGCAGCGGGCACGCTGCCGCCTGGGAGGGGCTGGTCGACCACGAGCCGCGGATCCGCGCCCGGCTGGCCGACATGTTCCTGGAGCTGGTGATCGACCACGACCACGAGGTGGCGTTCAAGCGCCAGGTCGACGACCCGGACGCGCCGATCGTGCTGCGCCGGGAGAAGCCGCTCGGCAAGGACGCCACCCTGCTGCTGGTGCACCTGCGCCAGCTGCACGCCTTCACCGACGCCGCCGACGCTGCGGTGGCGATCACGCTGGGCGAGGCGACCGACTTCCTGGCCCGGTTCCGCGACCCCAGCGACACCGACGAGGCCGGCTTCCAGCGCGACGTCGAGACCGCCCTGCGCGGGATCGAACGGCTCGGCCTGCTGCGCCTCGACCCGGATGCCCCCGACACCTGGATCGTCTCCCCGGCCGTCGTGGCGCTGGTCACCCCGGACCGGCTGGCGGCGATCCGCGACCAGATGCAGACCCTCGCCCGCGGCGAGGCGCCGGGTGCCGCGGCAGCCGCTGGGACCGACGACGGCGCGGACGGAGAGGACGCATGAGCGAGCAGACGGTGACCGAGGAGGCCGTGACCGAGGAGACCGTGCTGGAGGAGCTGCTCACCGACGGCCCGGACCAGTGGCGGATCAGCGCCGTCCAGGTGGTCAACTGGGGCGGCTACGGCGGCCACCACGTGATGCACGTCCGCCCCGACGGCACCGCGATCCTCGGCCCGACCGGCATGGGCAAGTCGACGATCCTGGACGCGATGTCGGCGGTGATGATGCCCAACCCGCCGGCGTTCAACCGGGCCGCCCGCGACGACGGCGGCAAGCGGTCGGAACGTACGGTCTACTCGTACGCCCGCGGCAAGATCGACGACGTGCTCGCCGCCGACGGCCGCACCACCCGCACCCACTACCTGCGCCCGCCGGGGGACCGGCCGTTCCCGTCGGCCGCCGCGATCACCTGGACCAACCGGCTCGACGAGCACGTCACCGGCGCCCGGGTGGTGTGGGTCGGCACGGACGCCGCCGCCAACTCCGACCTCAACAGCACCACCCGCTACCTGCTGGTCCGCGGCCTGTTCGACCTGTCGCGGCTCAACGAGGCGATCGACCAGCCGCTGCGCGGCACCCGGACCTGGCCGCTGGACAGCAACGCCCTGAAGCGGCTGGTCAACCCCAACCGGGACCTGGTCACCGCCTCCCAACCGGAGTTCGAGAAGGAGATGTGCCGGCTGCTCGGCATCGGCCGCAGCGACGAGTCGTCGCGCCGGGCCCTCGAACTGCTCCGCAACGCGCAGGCGTCCAAGGGCATCTTCTCGATCAACGCGCTGTTCAAGGACTTCGTCCTCGACCGACCGCTGGCGTTGGAGCGCTGGGAGACCGCGCTGGTCACCTACCGCGAGGCGGCCCAGCTGTACGACGTCTTCGAGGACGCCCGGACCCGCCACGACGTGCTCAAGGACGTCCCCGAGCTGGCCGGGCGCTACCGCACCGCGCTCGCCGACTCCGCCACCGAATGGCGGCTGCTCGGCACCGACGACGACACCGACGACGACCGGCCCAGCCCGCTGGAGCTGTGGAACGCCGGGCACCTGCTCGACTGGGCGGCGACCCGGATCGACGAGAACCGCACCCGGGCCACCGAGCTCGGCGCCGTCGCCAAGGAGCACGACGCCGAGGCGATCGCCGCCCGCGACGAGGAGGAGGCGCTGACCCAGCGCTACTACGCCAAGGGCGGCGGCGACTCCGAGGACCTGGTCCGGCGTCGCCAGCAGGCCGCGACCCAACTGGCCGAGCGCACCGCGGCCCGGCAGGCGTACCTGGACCGGGCGCAGTGGCAGGGCTTCGAGGTGCCGGCCGACGAGCCGGCCTTCGTCGCGCTGGTCGGGTCCATCCACGAGCGGCTGCGCGGCCTGCCCGACCAGGACGCCGAGTGGAAGAGCGCCTCGTACGAGGCCGCCTCCGCCCGCGGCCGGACCCGCGACGAGCTGCGGTCGGTCAAGGAGGAGATCGCCTCGCTGAAGCGACGCCGGTCCAACGTGCCGGCCGAGGCCGACCGGACCCGCCGCGAGATCGCCGAGGCCTGCGGCCTCGACCCGGCCCGGCTGCCGTACGTCGGGGAGCTGCTCGAGGTGAAGCCCGAGGAACGCCGGTGGGCCACCGCCGTCGACCGGGTGCTCGGCCAGTTGGCGCAGAACATCATCGTCGCGCCGGAGGACTGGCGCACCGTCACGACGTACGTCAACGACCACCGGATGCGCGGCCGGGTCGTCCTGGTGCCGGCCCGCCCGGCGCACAACGTCGCCCCGGCGGTGCTGCCCGACTCGGTGCCGGACAAGCTGCGGATGGACGGGTCCGGACCGTACGCCGAATGGCTGCTCGACCACCTGGTCGCCGGCTACTCGGTGCTCTGCGTGGAGGACGCCGCCGGCCTGGACGCCCCGCGCCGCGCCGGCTACACCGGGGCGGTCACCGTCGCCGGCATGCGGACGGCGGCGCAGGGCCGGGTGATCAAGGACGACCGCACGCTCCCGTCGTGGCTGGGTCTGGACAACGCCGCCACGATCGCCGCGCTGGAGGAGCGGGCCGCGGCGCTGCGCGAGGCGATCGGGCGCCACGACGCCGAGCTGGAGGACCTCGACCGGCGCCGCCGCGACGGCATCGACGTGGCCGGTGAGTTGCGCTGGCTGTCCGAGCAGACCTGGGCGTCGATCGACGTCGCCTCGGCCCGGGCGGCCGAGGCGCACGCCGCCGAACTGCTGGGGAAGTTCACCCACGGCCACCGCACCCTCGACGCGCTGAAGGCCGAGCGGGCCGCCGCCCGCGACCGCTACGTCTCCCACACCACCGCCGCCGCGAAGGCCCGTGAGCAGCGCGCCGGGCTGGACGAGGAGTGGGGCGCTCTGGTCGACCTGCAGGACGAGATGTCCGACGTCGCCTCCCGCGGGACGCTGGCCGAGGAGGACCGTACGACCCTGGGCCGCCTCGGCTTCCCGGCCCCGGCCGACGCCGCCCGGGCGCGCGACACCCTGGGCCTGGCCGCGGAGCGGCTCCGCGCCCTCGCGCACGAGCACACCGGCGCCGTCGAGCTGGCCGAGACCGCGCTGGTCGGGATCTTCCGCGAGTACCTGCGGGTCGACCCGCGCGCCGAGATCGACGAGACGATCGCGTCGCTGGCCGCGGTCGAGGCGATCCTCGCCGACCTCGAGTCGGACGACCTGCCCCGCGCCCGGGCCGAATGGCTGGCGAAGACCCGCGAGGACATGCAGCGCAGCCTGCGGACCCTGCTGGTGCAGATCGAGGAGGACCGCCGCTCGATCCGCGACGGGCTGCTGCCGGTCAACCGGGCACTGTCCGGGGTCGAGTTCCGCGACGGCTCCCGGCTGCAGATCGAGGACCGCCCGATCGCCACCGCCGACCTGGACGACTTCCGGGCGACGATCACCCGCTACACCGCGGTCGGCACCGCCGACATCGACGAGGAGCTGACCGAGCGGATGTTCGTCGCGATGCGTCGCGACCTGGCCCGGCTGGACGAGCAGTCGACCACCGCCGAGGCCTGGCGGCGACGGGTCTTCGACGCCCGCGAGCACGTCGAGTTCCGGGCCGTCGAGCACCGCCCCGGCGGGGAACCGATCGTCCACGACGGCGTCTCCGGCAAGTCCGGCGGCGAGGGCCAGGAGCTGATCGCCTTCATCCTCGGCGCGGCGCTGCGCTACCAGCTCGGCGACGGCACCGACCAGGCGCCGCGGTTCGCCCCGATCGTGCTCGACGAGGGCTTCGTCAAGGCCGACTCGGAGTACACCGGCCGCGCCCTGCACGCCCTGCAGAGCCTCGGCTTCCAGCTGGTGATCGGCGCCCCACGGGACAAGGCGGCCGCGTTCGAGGACTACGTCGGCTCGATCGTCTACGTCAACCGCAACCCGGACCGGGACGGCGAGGTGCGACTGTACGAGTTCGCCATCGACTGATCGCTGGGCGTACGGCCCGGCGTGCGGCAGGATCGGGGGGTCAGCAGTCCTCGTCAGGAAGTGAGCACCCCATGACCGCACCCGAGACCATCCTCGTCGAGACCCGGGGCCGGGTCGGCCTGATCACCCTGAACCGGCCCAAGGCGCTGAACGCGCTGAACTCCGCGCTGATGCGCGAGGTGGTCGCCGCCGCCCGCGCGTTCGACACCGACGAGGGGATCGGCTGCATCGTCCTGACCGGGTCGGAGCGGGCCTTCGCCGCCGGCGCCGACATCAAGGAGATGGCCGACCGGTCCGCGACCGAGATGTTCCTGGCCGACTGGTTCGCCGAGTGGGAGGAGCTCACCCGGGTGCGCACCCCCGTGGTGGCGGCGGTGGCCGGCTACGCCCTCGGCGGAGGCTGCGAACTGGCGATGATGTGCGACACGATCATCGCCGCCGAGACCGCCCGGTTCGGCCAGCCGGAGATCAACCTCGGCGTGCTGCCCGGGATGGGCGGCTCGCAGCGGCTGACCCGCGCCGTCGGCAAGGCCAAGGCGATGGACATGGTGCTCACCGGCCGGATGATGGACGCCGCCGAGGCCGAGCGCTCCGGCCTGGTCAGCCGCGTCGTGCCCGCCGACCAGCTGCTCGAGGTGGCCCTCGAGGTCGCGACCACCATCGCCGGGAAGTCCCGGGTCGCCACCCGGCTCGCCAAGGAGGCCGTCAACGCCGCCTTCGAGACCACCTTGCTGCAGGGCGTACGCCAGGAACGGCGGCTCTTCGACTCCGCCTTCGCCTCCGAGGACCAGAAGGAGGGGATGGCCGCCTTCGTCGCGAAGCGAGAGGCCGTCTTCCGGCACCGCTGAGCCACGACAGACGTACGTGACGGCACGGCGTACGGGCCGCCTCCCGGAGGAAGCGGCCCGTACGTCTGTCGTCGGGGGTTTTCGTCAGGTGTGCAGGCCCGGAGGTGGGCTGGCCCTTCGCGACGGCCTGGTAGCCGATCCAGCCGAGGGCCCAGCCGCCGATGCCGCCGGCGAGGGCCTGGCCGACCTTGCGGGCCCAGGAGTAGATCGCGTAGATGGTGCCGTCGTCACGCTCGTTGGTGCGGACCTCCTGGTAGTCGATCACATCGGTGATGAACGCCCAGATCAGGTAGTTGAAGGTGGCGAGGGCGAACTGGGCGACCGCGAACAGGACGATGAAGGCGGCCGGGCTGTTCTGCAGGTTGAGGAAGTAGGTGACGATGTTGACCACGCCGGTGAGCAGGGTGGCGGCGACGCCGACCTCCTTCTTGCCGAACCTGTTCGACAGCCACGGTGCGATCCCCAGCAGCAGCAGGGTCGGGGCCAGGCCGGCGAAACCGGCGACGGACTGCAGACTCGTCGAGTTGAAGTAGTCCAGCCACAGGTAGCCGGTCATCGCGCTGGTCAGCAGGTTCGCGACGAGCAGCAGCAGGGCGGCCACGATGATGCCGATCAGGGCGCGGTTGCGGAACAGCGAGCCGATCATCCTGCCGAAGCTCTGCCGCTCGGCGGCCGGCTTCTGCTGCGGGGTGACGCGTTCCTCGACGTTGAGGTAGCACAGGGCGTAGAAGACCACGGAGAGGACGGCGCAGACGATCGCAGCGATCGTCATCCGGCCGCCGTCGAGGACGGCCTTGCCGCCGACCTTGTTGTAGACGACCAGGGGCAGCACGACCTGGATCACCAGGATGGCGAGGGTGGCACCGGTGGAGCGGAACACGGAGAGGGCCGCGCGGTCCTCGGGCTTGTTCGAGATCACCGAGGCCATCGAGCCGTAGGGGATGTTGATCAGCGAGTAGAACAGGGAGCCCCACAGGCAGTACGAGACGATCATCCACAGCAGCCGGCCGGTGTACGACCAGTCCTGGATGAAGGACATGTACATCAGGGCGGAGGACAGCGCCACCGGGATGGCGAACCGGCGGATCCACGGCCGGAACTTGCCGTCCTCGCGAGGCTTGGAGAGATCGACCAGACGACCGACCGCGACGTCCACGAACGCGTCGACGATCCGGACCACCAGGAACAGGGTGCCGATGTGCGCCGGCTTGATGCCCATCACGTTCGTGTAGAAGAGCATGAAGAACATCATCTGCAGGATGAAGGAGAAGTCGTTGCCGAAGTCTCCGAACATGTAGCCGATCTTGTCCCGCAAGCTGAAGGGGCGCTTGGCGGTGGGCTGGAGGACCGGGACCTCCGTGCCGACTGCGTTCTGCATGACTCACCTCGTTGTGTTCAGTGGTGCCGCCCTTTCGATCCATGCAGGGGACCGGGGCCTTGGTGATTCGAGAGTGCCATCGGGGAGCGGGCGCACCGCAGTGGTTGCACGACGTTGCCGCTGGGGTCGCGGCGGGGCCCGAACCGTGTCCGGGGATTCCGGCCGGGTAACAGTCCTGTTGCGCGCAACGACGGAAATCGGCGCGACCCGGTGCCGTAACACGACCGAACGAATCGGCTCCTAGCGTTCCGGACATCCCGCAGGCCAGACCTGCGGTCGGTCCGAAATGGGAGGGAAACTACTGTGACCGAACGACGTCGCTTCCTTGCGATGGGGATCTCCGGCCTGGTGATCGCCTCGCTGAGCCTCACCGCCTGCGGCACCCGCGCGAGCTCCTCTACCGGCGACCCGAGCGCCAAGAAAATCGTCAAGATCGGAGTCATCGCACCCCTGTCGGGCAACCTGTCCTCGATGGGCACCGGCATCCAGAACTCCGTCGACCTGGCCATCAAGCAGGCCAACGCCAGCAACGCCATTCCGGGCTGGACGATCCAGATCGACGCCCAGGACGACCAGGCGTCGCCCGACGTCGGCAAGAACGCCGCCACCAAGCTGGCCGGTGACAAGGATGTGGTCGGCATCGTCGGCCCGCTGAACTCCTCGGTCGGCCAGGCGATCCAGCCGATCCTCGACCCGGCGAACATCTCCCTGGTGTCGCCGGCCAACACCAACCCGACCCTGACCCGGGGCGCCGACGCGACGACCAACCCGAAGCGGACCTACGCCAGCTACTTCCGTACCTGCACCACCGACGCCATCCAGGGTCCGTTCGCCGCCCAGTACCTGCTGAGCCAGGGCATCACCGAGGTCGCGACGGTCCACGACAAGAAGGCGTACGGCCAGGGCCTGGTCACCGAGTTCACCAAGGCCTTCACCGCCGGCGGCGGCAAGGTCGTGGCGGCCGAGACGGTCAACCCGGACGACAAGGACTTCGCCGCGGTGATCGCCAAGATCAAGCCCACCGCGCCGAAGGCCCTGTACTACGGCGGTGAGCACCCGGTCAGCTCGCTGCTCACCAAGCAGATGAAGGACGCCGGCCTGAAGATCCCGCTGATGGGCGGCGACGGCATGTACGACCCGGCCTACATCACCAACGGTGGCTCGGCCACCGCGGGTGACCTGGTCACCTCGGTGGGTGCCCCGGCCGAGTCGCTCCCGTCGGCCAAGCAGTTCGTCGCCGACTACGCCGCCGGTGGCTACTCCAGCGGCTACTCGACCTACGGCCTGTACGCGTACGACGCCGCGAACGCGATCATCAACGCGCTCAAGGTCTCGCTGCCCGGCGCGACCGACGTCACTTCGGCCCGGTCGGCGACCGTCACGGCGCTCGGCAAGGTCGACTTCGAGGGCGCCAGCGGCAAGGTCGCCTTCGACGAGTTCGGCGACAACAAGACCCGCGTGCTGACGGTCTACAAGGTCGACAACGGCCAGTGGGTGGCCACCAAGACCGACGAAGTCAAGTAACCGGATCGCAACCAGTCCCCGCATCCCCTGTCCGGGGGCGGCTCCGCGGAGCCGTCCCCGGCCGGGCGGGGCGGACGGTACGGCGACCCACCCCCGGCCGCCGGGAAGGCACATGATGGATCTCTTCCTGCAACAACTCGTGAACGGGCTCTCCCTGGGCGCCCTGTACGCGCTCATCGCCGTCGGCTACACCGTGGTGTACGGCATCGTCCAGTTGATCAACTTCGCCCACGGCGAGATCTTCATGGTCGGCGCCTTCGGCTCGTACACCACCTGGGTGATCCTCGGCCGGCCCACCGATCTCTCCCTCGGGGAGGCGCTCGGCGTGGTGCTGCCGCTGATGATCCTCGGCGGCGTGGTGGTCTCGGTCTCGATCGCCCTGCTGATGGAGCGACTCGCCTACCGTCCGCTGCGCGGCGCCCCGCGGCTCGCCCCGCTGATCACCGCGATCGGCATCTCGATCGGCCTCCAGGAGATCGTCCGCCTCTTCTTCGGCCGGATCCCGGGCTTCCCGGACTCCCGGCAGAACGTCGCCTTCCCGACCATCCGGGGCATCTCCGGCACCTCCACGAAGCTCGGTGAGGTCCTGGTGCCCAACTCGGCGATCTTCACCCTGGTCGCCCTCGCGGCCTGCACCGCCTTCCTGTGGTACTTCGTGAACCGTACGGCCATCGGCCGCGCCATGCAGGCGACCAGTCAGGACCCCGACACCGCCCGCCTGATGGGCATCAACGTCGACCGGGCCATCGTCACCGCCTTCGGCCTCGGCGCCGTGCTCGCCGCCATCGCCGGTGTCGCCCACGGTCTGCGCTACAACGCGATCGACTTCCAGATGGGCTTCATGGCCGGCATGAAGGCGTTCACCGCCGCCGTGCTCGGCGGCATCGGCAACATCAACGGGGCCGTCGTCGGCGGCCTCGTCCTCGGCGTCGCCGAGTCGATGGCCACCACCTTCATCCCGGGTCAGTTCGGCGGCTCGGCGTGGAAGGACGTCTGGGCCTTCGCCATCCTGATCCTGGTGCTGGTCTTCCGGCCGCAGGGCCTGCTCGGCGCGAAGGTGGTGGATCGGGCATGAGCACCACCACCGACACCCTCAGCTCCACGCCCGGTGCCCCCGGCACCGCCCCCGACACGACCCCCGAGCGCTGGTCCCGGTTCGCCCCGGCCGGCCGGATCGCCGCCCTCGTCGGCGCGGTGCTGCTGATCGGCACACCGTACCTGCCCTGGGCGTACGGCCGCGAGGCCCTCGATGACATGACCTACCTGGGCGGGCCCTCCGGGCTGCAGCTGTTCTCGCTGATCGGCGGCGTCGCCCTGCTCGCCCTGCTGGTGGCCCCGTTCCCGGCCCGCCGCTTCCTGCACACCCGCAAGCAGGACCGGGTCAACTGGAACCGCGGCGCCCGTGCCGCCGCCATCGGCGCCACCGCCTACCTGGCGGTGATCGTCGCCTCGATCGCGCTGGAGCTCGGCGGCTTGGTCAACGTCGAGGCCGGCGGCTGGCTGGCGCTCGTCGGCGCGGTGCTGGCACTGGCCGGCACCCTCACCCTGCCGACCGGGGTGACCCCGACCCTGGCATGGGTCCGGTCGCCGAGCTGGCTGCAGATCCTCGGCATCGTCGCCTCGATGGCCGGCGTGCTGTTCGCCGCGGCGTACGGCCTCGGCCAGGACGACGGCGGCTCGTTCATCGCCTTCGCCGTCTTCCTCGGCTCCGTCGTCGCCGTCTCCCAGCGCAGCGGCCTCCTCGGCTGGCTCGGCACCGCCGCCGCCCAGAACCGCCGGGTGCTGGTGCTGTCCGCCTTCGTGGTGGCCTTCGCCTTCCCGTTCACCCAGAACGGCTCCGACGCCAACATGTCGATCGCCTCGCAGGTGCTGATCTTCGCCGCCACCGCGATGGGCCTCAACATCGTCGTCGGGCTCGCCGGCCTGCTCGACCTCGGCTACATCGCCTTCCTCGGCGCCGGCGCGTTCACCGCCGCCACGCTGTCCACCTCCGCCTTCGCCACCATCAACTGGCACCCGCCGTTCATCGTCGTGGTGCTCATCTCCGGGGCCATCTCCGCCACCCTGGGCCTGATCATCGGCTCGCCGACCCTGCGGGTGTCCGGCGACTACCTGGCGATCGTCACCCTGGCGTTCGGCGAGATCTTCCGGATCACGATGAACAACCTCGACGGCCAGGACGGCCCGAACCTGACCCACGGCTCCAACGGCATCCCCGGCATCCCGAACCTGCAGTTCTTCGGCTTCGACTTCGGCAAGCCGCACGACATCCTGGGCGTCACCATCGGCCGGTTCTCCAACTACTACTGGCTGATGCTGCTGGTGATCGGCCTGATCATCCTGGTCTTCACCAACCTCAACCACTCCCGGATCGGCCGCGGCTGGGTCGCCATCCGCGAGGACGAGCGGGCCGCCGAGGCGATGGGCGTCAACGTCTTCGGGCTGAAGCTGCTCGCCTTCGCCGGCGGCGCGTTCCTCGCCGGCGTCGCCGGCGCGGTCAAGGCTCACCAGGACGTCTCCGTCACCCCCGACCAGTACGTCTTCATGGAGTCCGCGTTCCTCGTCGCCGGCATCGTGCTCGGTGGCATGGGCACCGTCGGCGGCGTCCTCGTCGGCGCCTCGATCCTGAAGCTGCTGCCGGAGAAGCTGCGCTTCTTCCAGGACTACCGACTGCTGATGTTCGGCATCCTCTTGGTCGTGATGATGCGGATCCGGCCCGAGGGCCTGATGCCGGACGAACGCCGCCAGCTCGAGTTCCACGACGAGGACGAGGGCCTGGCCGAGGAGATCGGCGAGGACGTGGAGAAACACGTCGTCCCGTCGCTGGCCGGCGCCCAGGCCGTCCCCGGCACCAGGAAGGACCACCGATGAGCACCACCGCACTCCTGCCGACGTCGGACGGCGCCGACGGGGCCGGCTCGACCCCGCTGCTCGAGGCCCGGCAGGTCACCATGCAGTTCGGCGGCCTGACCGCCGTCAACAAGGTCGACCTCACCGTCCACACCGGCGAGATCATGGGGCTGATCGGCCCCAACGGCGCCGGCAAGACGACCTTCTTCAACTGCCTGACCGGGATGTACCGGCCGACCTCCGGCGAGGTCCGGTTCGACGGGGACGTACTGCCGCCGAAGCCGCGCCGGGTGGCGCTGGCCGGCGTGGCCCGTACGTTCCAGAACATCCGGCTGTTCCAGAACATGACGGCGCTGGAGAACGTCATGGTCGGGCGCTACTGCCGGACCCGCACCAATGCGATCGACGCCGTCTTCCGGCTGCCGCGGCACCGGCGCGAGGAGGTCGAGACCCGCGAGCACGCGATGAAGTGGCTCGAGTTCGTCGGGCTGGAGGGGTCCGCCGACGCGCTGGCCCGCAACCTGCCGTACGGCGACCAGCGGCGCCTCGAGATCGCCCGCGCGCTGGCCACCGACCCCAAGCTGCTGCTGCTGGACGAGCCGACCGCCGGGATGAACCCGCAGGAGACTCGCGACGCGGAGGCGCTGATCACCCGGATCCGGGGGCTCGGCCTGGCGATCCTGGTGATCGAGCACGACATGCGGTTCATCTTCAGCCTCTGCGACCGGGTCACCTGCCTGGTCCGCGGCGAGGTGCTGGTCCAGGGGGACCCGGCCACCGTCCAGAACGACCCCAGGGTGATCGAGGCCTACATCGGCGCCCCGGTCGACGACGAGGACGAGTCGGCCGCGCCGGGGCCCGCCCCGGCGCCGGCCGCCGCGGCCGGGAAGGTGCCGCCCCCGACCCGGCCACTGCTCGAGATGCCGCCCAACGCGGCCAGCCACCGGGCCCACGGACGCGACGAACGAGAGGAGCACGACCGTGCTTGAAGTCAAGGACCTGGTGGTGGCGTACGGCCGCGTCGAGGCCGTGAAGGGCATCTCCTTCGAGGTCGGCGAGGGCCAGGTCGTCTGCCTGCTCGGCACCAACGGTGCCGGCAAGACGACCACCCTGCGGACCATCTCCGGGCTGATCCGGCCGGTCAGCGGCTCGGTCACCTTCCGGGGACAGCGGATCGACAACCTGCCCGCCCACAAGGTCGTCCAGCTGGGCATCGCCCAGTCGCCGGAGGGGCGCCGACTGTTCCAGCGGATGAGCGTCGAGGACAACCTGATGCTCGGCGCCTACACCCGCAAGGACGCCGCCGGCGTCCGCGACGACATCGACAAGGTCTACTCGCTGTTCCCGGTGCTGGGGGAGCGCCGCCAGCAGGCCGCCGGGCTGTTCTCCGGCGGCGAACAGCAGATGCTGGCGATGGGCCGGGCGCTGATGAGCCGGCCCACCCTGCTGATGCTGGACGAGCCGTCGATGGGCCTGTCACCGATCATGACCCGGACGATCATGCGGACCATCGCCGAGCTGAAGGCGGGTGGGACGACCATCCTGCTGGTCGAGCAGAACGCTCAGGCCGCGCTGGCGCTGGCCGACTACGGGTACGTGCTCGAGGTCGGCTCGGTCGCCTTCGCCGACACCGGCAGGGCGCTGCTCGACGACGACCGGGTGCGGCAGACCTACCTGGGCGTCGAGGCCGCCTGATGGACACCGGAGCCCTGGAAGTGACATAGTTCACACTCAGGGTGCCGCGTTCACGGGGCGTACGTCATGGATCCGGGGGAGGGGTCGCACCGGCGCCGGTGACCGGTCAGGGTGAAAGTGCAGGTGTGCGCCGTGTCCACGACAACATCCTCGGCGGAGACCTCCGTGCGAGAACTGACCCTGCGAGGGGTCATCATCGGCGGCCTGATCACGCTGGTCTTCACCGCCGCCAACGTCTACCTCGGCCTCAAGGTCGGCCTGACGTTCGCCACCTCGATCCCGGCGGCGGTCATCTCGATGGCGGTGCTGCGCTACTTCCGTGACCACTCGGTCCGGGAGAACAACATCGTCCAGACGATCGCGTCGGCCGCGGGCACCCTGTCGGCGATCATCTTCGTGCTGCCAGGCCTGATCATCGTCGGCTGGTGGAGCGGCTTCCCCTACTGGACCACCGCCGCCCTGTGCGCCCTGGGCGGCATCCTCGGCGTGATGTACTCGATCCCGCTGCGCCGGGCCCTGGTCACCGGCTCCGACCTGCCCTACCCGGAGGGCGTCGCGGGCGCCGAGGTACTGCGCGTCGGCGACACCAGCGAGGGCGCGGAGGAGAACCGGCGCGGCCTGCGGGTGATCACCGTCGGCGGGCTGAGCGCCGCCGCCTTCTCCCTGCTCGCCGCGTTCAAGGCCGCCTCCAACGACCTGACCACTGCCTTCCGGGTCGGCTCCGGCGGCACCGTCTTCGGCGCCAGCCTGTCGCTGGCCCTGATCGGCGTCGGGCACCTGGTCGGCCTCACCGTCGGCATCGCGATGATCGTCGGCGTGCTGATCGCCTACGGCGTCCTGCTGCCGGTGTTCACCGCCGGGGCGGTGCCGGCGGGCGCCGGCTTCGCCTCCGCCGTCCAGCACGTCTTCTCCCATGACGTGCGGTTCATCGGTGCCGGCACCATCGCGGTCGCCGCGATCTGGACCCTGCTGAAGATCACCGGCCCGATCTTCCGCGGTATCGCCGAGGCCGTCGGCGTGATGAAGACCCGCCGCAGCGGCGAGGGACTGCCGCGCACCGAGCGCGACCTGCCGATCACCGTCGTCGCCGGGGTCACCCTCGCCTCGATGGTGCCGATCGGCCTGATGCTGTGGCTGTTCGTCCGCGGCACTCCGCTGGCCACCGGCGCGGCCGGCCTGGTCATCGTCAGCATCATCTACGTGCTGCTGGTCGGCCTCGCGGTCGCCTCCGTCTGTGGCTACATGGCCGGTCTGATCGGTTCCTCCAACAGCCCGATCTCCGGCGTCGGCATCCTCATCATCCTCACCGTCGCGCTGCTCATCCGCGCCGTGCACGGCAGCACCGACCAGTCCCAGGTGCCGGCGCTGGTGGCGTACGCCCTGTTCACCGCGGCCGTCGTCTTCGGCGTGGCGACCATCTCGAACGACAACCTGCAGGACCTCAAGACCGGCCAGCTGGTCGGCTCGACGCCGTGGAAGCAGCAGGTGGCGCTGATCGTCGGCGTCCTCTTCGGGTCGCTGATCATCCCGCCGGTGCTGCAGCTGATGCAGACCGGTTTCGGTTTCGCCGGGGCGCCCGGCGCCGGCCCCGACGCGCTCGCCGCCCCGCAGGCCTCGCTGATCTCCTCGCTGGCCCAAGGGGTGTTCGGCGGGTCGCTCGACTGGGGCCTGCTCGGCATCGGCGCGGTGGTCGGCGTCGTCGTCATCGTCATCGACGAGATCCTCGGGCGCACCACCGAGCACCTGCACCTGCCGCCGCTGGCCGTCGGGATGGGCATGTACCTGCCGATCGACCTGACCCTGATGATCCCGGTGGGCGCTCTGCTCGGCAAGCTGTACGACCGGTGGGCCGCCCGCACCGCGAAGCCCGAACGCGCCCAGCGGCTCGGCGTGCTGCTCGCCACCGGCCTGATCGTGGGGGAGAGCCTGTTCGGCGTCGTCTTCGCCGGTATCGTGGCGGCCACCGGCAACGACTCGCCGCTCGGCTTCGTCCCGGACAGCTTCGCGCCCGGCGCCGACTGGGTCGGCGTGATCGTCTTCGTCGCCCTGGTGCTCGGCCTGTACCGGTGGACCCGGCGGGTGAGCGAGCGCGCCCAGCTCTCCGAGGGCGGGTCCGGGGGCGCCGACCGGAGCTGACCGCGGCGCGACGAGGGGGGACCGATGAGGGTGGACAGCGGTACGGGCCGGGGCCGGTCGGCGATCGTCGTGGTGCTGCTGACCGTCGGTTCCCTGCTCGTCCCCCTCGGCCTGGTCGCGAACTGGGGCCGGGTGCTGCTCACCGACACCGACGTCGCGGTCGCCACGCTGGCCCCGCTGGCCGGCGACCCCGCGGTCAAGGCGTACGCCACCGACCTCACCACCGACGCGGTGATGCGGCAGTTCGACGTGGCCGGGGTGCTCGACCGGGCCTTCGGCGGCCCGGCCGACCTGCTACCGGGTGCGGCCGGGCAGGCGCTCCGCTCGCTCGGCACGTCGCTGACCGACACCGCCCGCTCGACCGTCCACGCCGCCACCGCCCGTATCGTCGACTCCGACAGCTTCCCCGGCGCCTGGTCGCAGGCCATCGGCCTGTCCCACCGCGAACTCGTCGCCGCCCTGGACGGCGATCCGCAGGCCTCCCTCACGATCACCCAGCAGGGGATCGGCGTCCGCCTCGCCCCGCTCGGCCGCGCCGCCCTGGACCAGGTCGCCGAGCGCGGCGTCCCGCTGGCGCGGTCCGTCCCGGTGCCCGACGCCACCATCGTGATCGCGCCCGGCTCGGACCTGACCCGGCTGCGGACCGTTCTGCAGGCGCTGCGGATCGGCTCCTGGGCGCCGGTGCTCGGCGCGGTGCTGCTGCTCGCGGGCGTGCTCGTGGCCCGACGGCAGGTCCGTACCCTCGCCGTGGCCGCCGCCGGCGTGGCGGCCGGGTCCGGGCTGGTCCTGGTCGCCGTCCCGGTGATCCGGCGGGTGCTCGTCGCCAGGGTGCCCGCCTCGACGGTGCCCACCGAGGTGCTGCAGGTCCTCTACGCCCGGCTGCTCTCCGGCCTGGTCGGGTGGGCCACCGTCACCTCGCTGGTCGCCGCGGTCGTCGCGGTGCTGCTCGCCCTCGGGCTGGTCCTCATCGGGGTCTGGCGCCCTACGGCGCCGTGAGGATGACCAGTTCCCGGGTGGAGCGGGTCATCGCCACGTACCGGTCGACGGCGCCCTCGATCCCGGTGCCGAACCGCTCGGGCTCGACCAGCACGACCAGGTCGTACTCCAGCCCCTTGACCTCCTCGGCGGGCAGCGACCGCACCCGGTCGGTGCCGGTGAACGTGGGGTCGCCGACGACGCAGCCGAGGCCCTCGTCGTGCGCCGCGAGCCAGTCACGGACGATCCGGTCCCGCTCGGCGGTCGAGCCGTGACGTACGGGGATGCCGCTGCGGCGCACCGACGTGGGGACGTTCGCCTCCGGCAGCACGGCCCGGATGACCGGCTCGGCCACCGCCATCACCTCCTCGGGGGTGCGGTAGTTGAGCGTCAGGGTGGCGTGGGTGATCTCGTCGAACCCCACCCGTTCCAGCCGTTCCTGCCATGACGCGGTGAAGCCGTGCCGGGCCTGGGCCCGGTCCCCGACGACGGTGAAGCTGCGCGAGGGGCAGCGGCGCAGCAGCATCTGCCACTGCGCGTCGGTGAGTTCCTGGGCCTCGTCCACGACGACGTGGGCGAACGGGCCGGCCAGCGGGTCCGCGTCGGCGGCGGGTAGCCCGGCCTCGTCGACCAGCGCCTGCTGCAGGTCCGCACCGCGCAGCATCGACATCACCTGCATCTCGGTGTCGTCGTGCTGCATCAGGTAGTCGGCCAGGTCGGCGCGGTAGCCGCGCTCCTCCTCGACGGCGGCCTCACGGCGACGCCGCCGGGTGGAGGCCTCCGGGTCGCCCAGCCGTCGGCGCATCGCGTCCAGCAGCGGCAGGTCGGACACCGTCCAGGGGGAGCCCTCGGGCCGCCGCAACAGGCGTCGTTGCTCCGGGGCGAGCCAGGGTGCGCAGTGGCGCAGGTACGCAGGCACTGCCCAGAGGTCGGCGACCAGGTCGGTCGGCTGCAGGATCGGCCACGCCTTCCGGAAGGTGTCGCGCAGCTCCTCGTGGTGCTGCACCGAGCGCCGCAACGCCTCCCGGGGCACGTCCTCGTCCTCGCTGTTGTCGAGCAGGATCTCCACCAGGGCGTCCCACACCTCGTCGCGGGCCTCATTGTGCGGGGTGCCCGGATCGGGTGCCCCGAAGGCCTCCGCCCAGTCGTCGGGGCTCAGCCGGATGTCCGACCAGTCGGTCTCGACCGTCATGGCCTCGCCCGGCGGCTCCTCGTACAGGGCGACCGCCGGGCCGACCGCCGACGCCATGGCGGCGGTCTCCTTCAGCCGGGCGACCTCGGGGTCGGCTTCGACGCCGGCGGTGGCACCCTCCGGCACCAGTTCCCGCAGCAGGCAGGTCACCACGCCGTCCTCGCCGAGGTCGGGCAGGACGTCCGCCACGTAGTCGAGATAGGCCTGGTGCGGGCCGACGAACAGCACCCCGCCGCGATGCCCCTCCAGCCGGGGGTCGGCATACAGCAGGTACGCCGCCCGGTGCAGCGCGACGACCGTCTTGCCGGTGCCCGGCCCGCCGTCGACGACCAGGGTGCCGTGTGAGCCGGCCCGGATGACGGCGTCCTGGTCGGCCTGGATGGTGGCCAGCACGTCCCGCATCCGCGGCGTACGGGCCCCGCCCAGACCGGCGATGAAGGCCGACTGGTCATCCAGCGCGGCGCGCCCCTCGAGGCCCTCCAGGGCGAACACCTCGTCCCAGTAGTCGACCACCCGGCCGCGGTGCCACCGGTAGCGGCGACGGCTCACCAGTCCCCTCGGGTCGCCGTGCGTCGCCGCGAAGAACGGCTCGGCCGCCGGGGCCCGCCAGTCGAGCAGCAACTGGACGCCGTCCGGGCCGGTCAGTCCCAGCCGGCCCAGGTAGACCGGATCGGGCTCCCCGGCCCCGACCATCCGGCCCAGGCACACCTCCGGGCCGAACCGCTGGAGCACCCGCAGCCGGGCCGACAGTTCGTGGATCTCCAGGTCACGCTCCAGCGCCTGCGGCCCGCGGCCGCCGGGGGAGCGGCGCAGCACGTCCAGCCGGTCGGTCAGGGCGCCGACCTGGCGCCGGAGCGTACCGGCGACCAGGGCGAACTGCGCCTCGTCCCGATCGATCAGGGTCGGGGCGGCCTTGCCGGCCAGCCGCGGGGGAAGGTCGAACGTCGTCAAGGATTCGGGTGACTCGGGTGTCATGCCAGCAGCTCCCTGGGCGGGGTGGATCGGCCACGCGGCGGCGTGGCCCGCCCTCTCGGGCGTCGGGCCACCGATTGTGCGCCCGCCCGGGGGCCTTGCGGCAAGCCCCCCGGTGGGTTATAGGTTTGACGTGGCGGAGGAGATCACGTCGCCGGTCGCCAGCCCTTCGGCGTGGTGACGAGACGAATCGGGACGAGGTCATCGCCGACGTGATCGCCTGGATCGATGCGCGGTTCCCGTCGTGACGGCCGGTGGCCCCGCCGTCCCCGCCGGGTCGGGGTTCGCTGTGAGAACGTGCGGTCAGAGGTCGGGCACGGACGCCGGCTGGAACCATGGTGGTCAGTGGTCGCGGTGACCAGCCGTGACCCGGTGAGGGAGGCCTGCGATGACCGATACTCCGGCTGCCCCGTTCTCGTGGGACGGGCTCGGCGTCTACAAGCAGGAAGGCCGCTTCCTCGAGGGCTATCCGCCCGATGAGCGCACCTTCTTCGCCCCGCGGGACGACCTGCACGGCCTGCTGGTGGCCCTGCTGGGCACGGCACAGCACTCGATCGTGGTCAACATGTTCGGGTACGACGACGATGAGCTCAACGCGATCATCCAGCAGAAGCTCGCCGACCAGAAGGTCTACGTCCAGATGAGCCTCGACCGCAGCCAAGCCGCCGGCGTCCACGAGCGGGAGATCCTCCAGCGCTGGCAGAACGACGCGTTCGGCAACAGCATCGCCATCGGGACCAGCTCGGTCCACAGCGCCATCTCCCATCTCAAGATCGTCATCGTCGACGGCGTCTACACCGTGAAGGGATCGACCAACTGGTCCCTGTCCGGGGAGCAGCAACAGGACAACGAACTGAGCCTGAGCCGCAACGCCGTGATCGCGGCGGAGACCCGCGCGATCCTCGACCTGAACCACGACTTCATGCTCAAGCAGATGGCGGGCACGAAGCTGAACGTCGCCCCACTGCTGGCCTCCACGACGCCGGACCAGATGCCGCCGCTGCCGCCGGCTCCGCGCAGTGCGAGGCGGTCACGGACGACCGCGTCGTCCGCTCCCACCCCCGAGCCGCCGGCCGGCGGGGAGGCCGGCGCCTGACCGCGCGGGGACACGGCAAACGGCTCTGGCGGCGTTCCCGCTGCCAGAGCCGTTGGTGATGGGTCGGGGTGACAGGATTTGAACCTGCGGCCTCTTCGTCCCGAACGAAGCGCGCTACCAAGCTGCGCCACACCCCGTCCGCCCTGTCGGGCGGTCCTGCATGCCCTCGCGAGCACTAGAGAACCATAGCGCACCCGTCCCGGAGAGAAAAATCGGGCGCGCCCGGCGGGCGCTCACATGGTCCGGGGCAGCAGGGTCAGCAGCGTCGCCTCCGGCCGGCAGGCGAACCGGTACGGCGCGAACGGCGAGGTGCCCAGCCCGGCGGACACGTGCAGGGCCGCCGTACGTCCCTCCGCCGAGTGCGTGGACAGGCCCTTCACCCGCTTTCGGTCCAGGTCGCAGTTGGTGACCAGGGCTCCGTAGCCGGGCACACAGACCTGCCCGCCGTGGGTGTGGCCGGCCAGCAGCAGGTCCATCCCGTCGGCGGTCATCGCGTCGAGCACCCGGGCGTACGGGGCGTGCAGCACCCCGACGTGCAGGTCCGCCGACGGATCGGCGGGCCCGGCCACCGCGGCGTAGTCGTCGCGGCGGATGTGCGGGTCGTCGGTGCCGCGGAACTCGACGTGGTGGCCCTGCAGGTCCAGGGTGGTCGCGGCGTTGTTCAGGTCCGCCCAGCCACGGTCGACGAAGAGGCTGCGCAGCGCCTCGGTGTCCAGGCCGGCCCGGTCGCGGACGTCGGACGAGCTGGGGCCCTTGAGGATGTAGTCGAGCGGGTTCTTCAGCCGTGGGGCGTGGTAGTCGTTCGACCCGAACACGAAGACCCCGGGCTTGTCGAGCAGCCGCCCGAGCGCCGCCTCGAGGTGGTCCAGGGCCGCGTTCGACGACAGGCTGTCGCCGGTGCTGACCACCAGGTCCGGCTCCAACGCCGCCAGCATCGCGATCCAGGCCAGCTTCTTGCGGTGGGACGGGAGCAGGTGGACGTCCGACAGGTGCAGGATCCGCAGCGGCGCCGTCCCGGCCGGGAGCAGACGGCGGTCGGACCGGCGCAGCCGGAAGTCGGTCAGCTCGATGAAGTGGCCGTACGCCACGCAGCCGGCGCCGAACGCGGCTCCGCCGAGGACCGTACGTCCCACGGCCCGCCCCCAGCCCATGTCAGTTGCCCCCGCTCGCGCTCGGGCTCGGTGTCGGGGTCTGGTCCTGGCCGCCCTGCGGCGCCGGGCCGGCGGAGAAGTTCAGGTAGACCGTGGACCCCTGGGGCGCCTGGTTGGTCGGCGACACGCCGAGGAAGGTACCGTACGCGGACGAGTCGTACAGGTAGGTCTGCTCGACCTGGAACCCGGCGTCCTCCAGCGCCTTGCGGGCGTCGTCCGGCTTCATCTTGTCCACCCCGGCCGGCAGGTCGACCATCTGCCCGGTCTGGAACTCCGGCTTCGAGGCGCCGAACGGCGTCGCCGGCTTGCCGCGCAGCCCGGCGGTCATCGCGGCCTTGAAGATCCGTCCGGCGTCGCCGGAGCCGGTGCCGGTCAGGTACGTGCCGGAGGCGGGGAGCCGGATGCCCTTCAGCGTCTTGGCGTGGGAGTTCCAGTAGGAGTTGGTCTTGTCGATCGCGATCATCGAGGCGCCGGCCAGCTCCGGGGTGTAGCCGACGAACCAGACGCTCTGGTTGCTGTCGGTGGTGCCGGTCTTGCCGGCCTGGTCGGTGAAGCCGTCGACCCGCGCCGGGCGGCCGGTGCCGTTCGCGGACACGCTCTGCAGGATCTTGTTCACCTGGGCGGCGACCCCGGCGTCCACGGTCCGCTGGCAGTTCGCGGACGGGGTGGCCAGCGGCTTGCCGTCGACGGTGGTCATCGAGCCGATGATGATCGAGGTGCAGTGGATGCCGCCGGAGGCGAAGGTCGCCATCGCCTCGGCCATCGAGACCGGGGCGACCTCGGCGACGCCGAGCACGAAGGACGGCGTGCGGTTGTAGTCGTCGACGATGTTGCCGCCGGTCGCCTCCTGGACACCGACCTTCTGCGCCATCCGGGTGGCGTTGCAGATGCCCGCGTCGCGGATCAGCTGCACGTAGAACGTGTTGACCGACCAGTCGGTGGCGGTCTGCAGGTCCATCGACGACGACGAGATGGTCGAGTTGGAGACCGTCCACGGCTCGCGGAGGACGAACGGGCCGCTGCAGGAGCTGAACGTGGTGCCCTGGAAGCTCATCGGTGAATCGGCCGCGTAGGTCTTGTTGGCCGAGATGCCCTTCTCCAGGGCCGCGGCCAGGGTGAAGATCTTGAACGTCGAGCCGGCTTGATAGCCCTCGGCGCCGCCCATCGCGCCGGTCGCGTTGTAGTTGTAGAAGGTCTGGCCGGAGCTGCTGCCCATCGAGGGGCGGCTCTGCGCCATCGCCTGGATCTCACCGGTGCCCGGCTTGACCATCACCATCGTCCCCAGTGCCGGGTCCCGGTCCGCCACCACGGCCGACACCGACTGCTGGGCGGACTCCTGCACCCGCGGGTCGATCGTCGTCCGGATGGTGAGCCCGCCACGGTTGAGCATCCGATCGCGGTCCTCCACGGTGGAACCGAGCGCAGGGGACTGCATCAGCTGGTGGACGGCGTACTCGCAGACGAACGGATAGGTGCTCGACGCGCAGCCGTTGCGGGTCGCGCTCACCTTCGAGGGGTCGAACGTGGTCGCCCTGGCCTGGTTGACCTGGTCCTGCAGGCTCGGGTCGAGCTGGGCCATCCGGTCCAGCACCACGTTGCGGCGCTGGATCGCCGCCTCGGGGTGCAGGCGTGGGTTGTACGCGTCGGGGCTCTGCACCAGGCCGGCGAGCATCGCCGCCTCGCCCAGGTCGAGGTCCTTGGCCGACTTGTTGAAGAAGTGTCGGGCGGCCGCCTCGACGCCGTACGCGCCGTCGCCGTAGTAGGCGATGTTCAGGTAGCGCTCGAGGATCTGGTCCTTGGACAGCCGCTTCTCCAGGGCGATCGCGTAGCGCATCTCCTGGACCTTGCGGCCGTACGACTTCTCCTGGGCCTGCTGCACGCCCTGCTCGTCACCGTTGGCCAGCGCCGTCTCGATCTGTACCCGCTTGACGTACTGCTGGGTGATCGACGAGCCGCCCTGGGTCACCCCGCCGGCGCTGTTGCGCAGGAACGCGCGGATCGTGCCCTTCACGTCGACCGCGCCGTGCTGGTAGAACCGGTTGTCCTCGATGTCGATCTGCGCCTGCTGCATCACCGTGGCGATCTGGGTCAGCGGGACGTAGACGCGGTTCTCGTCGTAGAAGGTGGCCAGCGTGGTGCCGTCGGCCATCAGCAGGGTCGACCGCTCCGCCTGGGGCGGGGTCTCGAGGTTCGCCGGCAGGTCCTGCAGGCCGGCGGAGGCCGCCTTCAACGTCGACGTGGCGACGCCGACCCCCGGCATGACGAAACCGGCGGCGAGCACGCCGATCAGGACGCTGACCACCAGAAGGGTCAGGACGGCCTGGGTGCTGCTACCGGGACGAGGATCTTGCGACACGGTCATGAGCCTACGCGACGCGGGGTGCCGACCCAATGGTTCGGCCCGGAGGGTCGGTCGGGGCTCGACGTGACGAGCCTCTCGTGTAGAGGTCATGGTACGCCGAGTGGGCTGTGGTGTTGCAGTGAACCGCTTCGGGCTACGATGGCTCGAGTAACACCACTTGGGTGATTGGTCCACTGAACCGGGCGGGCGGCAAACAGGCGCCGTACGTCACGGGGGCCGGTCGGCCGGGGGGTGGGACGCCGGGGGTCGGGGGAGATTCCCGGGAGAGCAATGAGCCGCACCGCTCCAACGACGGATCGAAAGGCGGGGTCATCGTGACCGCACTTGTCGGTGAGGACTGGGCAGTACACGCGAACTGCGGGGGTCGTTTCGACGAACTCTTCGCAGAAGGAGCAGCCCAGCGCAAGGCACGGGGTATCTGCATGGGGTGCCCGGTACGGGTTGAATGCCTGGCCGAGGCACTGGACAACCGGATCAATTGGGGGATGTGGGGCGGTCTGACCGAGCGCGAACGCCGGAAGATCCTCCGCGAGAACCCCGAGATCACGGAATGGGCCGACATCCTGCGGGCGCACGACGGGAAGGTGCCCGGCACTGCGCACCATCCGGTGCAGCGGCGCGCGACCGCAGGCGTCTGAGTCAGTACCGTCTGAGTCAGTACCGCCTGAGCACGAGGGCCGGGCCGGGGATCGTTCCCCGGCCCCGGCGCCCGCGTCAGAGCAGTTCCAGGTACTCCAGCTGGGCCTTGACGGTCAGTTCGGCCGCCTTCTGCGTCGGGCCGACCAGGTCGCCGTACACCGCGTCGACCAGCGCCGGCACCGACGTGTGTCCGGCCTGGTAGGCGACCCGGATCTGATCGAGTCGCTGCAGCCGGTGCTCGCGGTAGGCGTGGATTCGGGCGATCGGGTCGGTCACGATCGGCCCGTGCCCGGGCATCAACCGGCGGATGCCGTACTGCTCGGCGAGGCGTTCCATCTTGTCCAGTGTGGCCAGGTAGAGCGCGAGGTTGCCGTCCGGCCAGCTGATCTGGGTCGTGCCACGGCCCAGGACGGTGTCACCGCAGAACATCACCGGCCCGTCGTGCAGGAACACGATGAAGCCGATGGAGTCGCGGGTGTGCCCGGGGAGCGTCACGCAGAGCACCGCGTCGCCGCCGACCCGGCCCCGTTCGCCGTCGCGCAGCGGATCGGTCATGGAGATCGCCGGGTCGTACGCGCGGATCGGGCAGCCGACCCACTCGGCCAGCCGGAGCGCGCCCCCGACGTGGTCGGCGTGCCCGTGGGTGATCCAGATCTCGGAGATGCCGTCGGGGCAGGCGGCCCGGACCCGTTCGAGGTGCGGGAACGACTCGGGCCCGGGGTCGATCACCACGGCCTCGGAGCCGTCCAGCCCGGGCAGGATCCAGGTGTTGGTGCCCTCCAGGGTCATCGCGCCCGGATTGGGCACGAGCAGGCGCAGCGGTTCGGTCAAGGCAACTCCTCGTCGCGCGACCGCGCCCGGCGCGGCCCGACTGTGGTGACTACGGGTGGGGCCGTCGGGCGACGCTGCCCTCGGGATGCTGCTGGGGCCCGCCTCAGGAGAGGGTGACGGTGAGCTCGACCTCGACCGGCGCGTCGAGCGGCAGGACGGCCACGCCGACGGCGCTGCGGACGTGCCGGCCGGCCTCGCCGAAGACGGCGCCGAGCAGTTCGCTGGCACCGTTGGCGACCACGGCCTGCGCGGTGAAGCCGGGATCGCTGGCCACGAAGACGCAGACCCGGGACACCCCGGTGATCGCGTCCAGGCCACCGGCCACCGAGGCGGCCGCGGCGAGGGCGTTGAGGGCCGCCGTGCGGGCCAGCTCCCGGCCCTGGTCGGCGGTCACGTCCGCCCCGAGCTTGCCGGTACGCGGCAGTGCACCGTCCACCAGCGGAAGCTGGCCGGAGGTGATGACGAGCGAGCCATGGCGCAGCGCCGGGACGTACGCCCCGACCGGGGTCGCCACCGCGGGCAGCGCCAGCCCGAGCTCGGCGAGCCGGGCGGTGGCGGTCACCTGGCGTCCTGGAGGGGACGCTTCAGGTAGGCGACGAGGTTCTCCGGGTTGGGCCCGGGGACGACCTGGACCAGTTCCCAGCCGTCGATGCCCCAGTTGTCGAGGATCTGCTTGGTCGCGTGCGTGAGGACCGGGACGGTCACGTACTCCCACTTGGTCATGGCGCCCAGACTAGCGGGCGCGCCGGGAGACCCGGTCCATGTCGAGGATGGTGACGGAACGCGGCTCGAGCCGGATCCAGCCCCGGGCGGCGAAGTCCGCCAGTGCCTTGTTGACCGTCTCGCGGGAGGCGCCGACCAGCTGGGCGAGCTCCTCCTGGGTGAGGTCGTGGTGCACCAGGATGCCCTCGGGGCGCTGCTCGCCGAACCGGCCGGACAGGTCGACCAGCGCCTTCGCGACCCGGCCCGGCACGTCGGAGAAGACCAGGTCGCTGACCGAGTCATTGGCGTGGCGCAGCCGGCGGGCCAGCTGGGCCATGATGCCCTGGGCCACCTGCGGGTAGTCCTTCAGCCACTGGACCAGGTCCTCGTGCTCCAGGCAGCGCAGCTCGGCGGCGGTCACGGCGGTGGCGGTGGTGGACCGCGGCCCCGGGTCGAAGACCGACAGCTCGCCGAACATCTGGCCCGGGCCGAGCACCTCCATCAGGTTCTCCCGGCCGGTCGCGCCGGTCCGGCCGAGCTTGATCTTGCCGGAGACGACGATGTAGAGCTGGTTGCCGCTGTCCCCCTCATGGAAGAGGACAGCTCCGCGGCTCAGCCGGATGCTCGACATCGAGTGGGCCAGGGCGTTGGTGGCCTCACGGTCCAGCCCCCGGAAGAGGGGTGCCTGCTTGAGCACGTCCGGATCCACTTTTCCTCCTGCGCTGGCCGTGGTTACGGCCCCAGACTAGCCGGTTCGTGTGACCGTGTCGCACCTGGGTGAGCACCGCGATCACACGGTGACCCGCGGAACGGGAACGATCGGCCGGGTCCGGCCGGGGCGGTTACCCTGCTGGGGTGACGGCGCACGACGCCCGGCAGGGCCGGGAGACCAGGACGGCGTTGGTCCGGCGTGCCCGCCGGATCGACCGGATCCTCGCCGACACCTATCCCGACGCCCGGGCCGAGCTCGACTTCGCCTCCCCGTGGCAGCTGCTGGTGGCGACCATCCTGTCCGCCCAGACCACCGACGTCCGGGTCAACTCGGTCACCCCGGAGCTGTTCCGGCGCTGGCCCGACCCGCCGGCCCTGGCCGGCGCGGACCGGACCGAACTGGAGGAGCTGCTGCGCCCGCTCGGCTTCTACCGGGCGAAGGCCGCGTCGCTGCTGCAGCTGGGCCACCGGGTGCTGGACGACTTCGGCGGGGTGGTGCCGCGTACGTTGCCCGCGCTGGTCACCCTGCCCGGGGTGGGCCGCAAGACCGCGAACGTGGTGCTCGGCAACGCCTTCGGCGTCCCCGGGATCACCGTCGACACGCACTTCGGGCGGCTCGCCCGGCGGTTCGGCTGGACCGTGCAGACCGACCCGGACAAGGTCGAGGCCGAGGTCGGCGAGCTGTTCCCGCCGGCCGACTGGGTGATGCTGTGCCACCATCTGATCTGGCACGGCCGGCGCCGCTGCCATGCCCGCAACCCCGCCTGCGGCGCCTGCCCGGTCGCCGCCCTCTGCCCGTCGTACGGCGAGGGTGAGACCGACCCGGTGAAGGCCGCCGCGCTGGTCCGGGAGCCGCGCCGGTGAGCCGGGCGTCCGGGGGCCGGTGGACGCTGCCGCTCGCCGTGGCCGGCCTGCTGCTGGCCAGTGGCTGCGCCGCCACCCAGCCGGTCACCGCGTCCTCCAGCCCGGCCGGCCCGGCTGCCACCACCACCACGACCGGCACTGACCCCACCACCGGCGCCGACCTGGTCGCGCGCCGGGAGGCGGCCGGGATCGCCGGCTGCCCCGCCTCCGGCTCGGCGACCCCGGTGAGCGGCGGACTACCCGGCATCGCCAGCCGCTGCCTCGACGGCTCCTCCACGGTGGACCTGTCCACGCTGCGCGGCACCCCGATGGTGGTCAACCTGTGGGCCACCTGGTGCGGCCCCTGCCGCACCGAGGCGCCGTTCCTGGCTGAGGTCTCGCAGCAGTCCGGCGGTGCGGTGCGGTTCGTCGGCGTCGACGTGGCCGACCCGGACCCGGCGGCCGCGCTCGACTTCGCCGGAGGCCGCGGCTGGACGTACGCCCAGGTGGCCGACCCGGACCGTACGTTGTCCGCGAGCCTGGGCGTGGTCGGGATCCCGCAGACGCTGTTCGTCGACGCGGACGGCCGGATCGTCTACCGACACGCCGGTGCGATCACCTCGGCCGACCAGCTGCGCGGGCTGATCCGCGACCACCTCGGCGTCGGCTAGGCACCCTCCCGGCCCGGCTGGCCGGGGGTGGCCCGGCTGCGTACAGTGGCGGGCATGCCGGAGCAGATCCCCGACGTCGAGGGACCGGATTTCCTCGACGAAGCGACAGACAGTCCGGAACGTCCCCGGCCGCTCACCGGTTACCCGCGCGACCTCGGCGAACGCGACCTCGAACTCGACGAGCGCCCCGCCGCCCAGCGGCCCGTCCCGTCGTTGCTGCACACCCTGCGCACCCGGCTCGGCGACCCGCAGACCCAGCAGCGGATCCTGGTCGACCGGGTGGCCAGGGGCGGCCGCCGGGCCGCGGTGCTGGCACTGTTCGACACCCGCCCCCCGGCCCCGCGGCTGCTGTTCGTGGAGAAGGCGGCGCACCTGCGCAAGCACGCCGGCCAGATCGCCTTCCCCGGCGGCACCTGGGCGGAGGGGGACGAAGGCCCGGTCGGCACCGCGCAGCGCGAGGCGGGCGAGGAGGCGGCCGTCCGGCCGGACTCCTTCCGGGTGCTCGGCGTCCTGCCGGCCGCCCACGTGGCGGTCAGCGGCTTCGACGTCAGCACCGTGGTGGCCTGGTGGCACACCCCGCACCCGGTCGAGGTGAACGACCCCGGCGAGATCGCCGCCCTGCACCAGGTTGAGGTGCGACGGCTGGTCGCCCCCGTCAACCGGGCGACCGTACGGTACCCGGGCGGGCGCAGCGGGCCGGCGTTCCTGATCGACGACCTGTTCATCTGGGGGCTGACCGCGCACCTGGTGGACGCGATCATCGACCTGGCAGGCTGGACCGTGCCGTGGGACCACGACCGGGTCCGCGCGGTGCCGGCCCGCTTCGGCCGGGACCACAACCCCCGGCACTGACTCCCGGCACTGGTTCGGGTCGGGAGGGGCGACGGTCAGAGCGTGTCGGCGCCGACCCAGGTCTCGGACGGCGTGTGCTGCTTGCGCGCGGCGGCGTCGGCCTCGGCCTGCTGCCGGCCGCGCGTGAGGGCCGCCTTGGCGCCCTCGACGGTGCTGGTCGCCTGGTCGATCGTCGCGACCGGCGTCATGCCGTCCCGGGTCGCCTTCTTCACCCGGCCCAGCCCGATCAGCCCGGTGACCGCCGCCAGGATCAGGAAAGCACCACCGATGGTGAGGAAGCCCCATGCCGGGCCGGAGGAGAACTCGCCGCCCGAGTAGGCCACCGCCAGGCCGAAACCGGCCGCCGTCATCAGGTGGGTGAGCGCGAAGACGCCCATCACTCCGGCCGCCGCGAACAGTCCCCCGCCGATGCCCAGGTTCTTCGCCTTGGGCATCATCTCCGCCTTGGCGAGATCGATCTCACCCTTGACGATGATCTTCACATCGTCGGTGATCGACTTCAGGAGGTCACTGATCTGTACGGCCATGGCGGGTAGCTCCTGCGTGCTGCGGCGGACGGGCTGGTGGTGACCCGAGCCTAGTGCCTTCCCGGGGTTGTTGCGCGTTCTGGAAGAATGGCGCCGACACCGGGAGGGGATCACATGGGCCGACTCGCCGCCTTGAGCATGCGCAACAGGGCTCTGGTCGCCCTGGTGACCGTCTTCGTCCTGGTCTTCGGGGTGATCAGCACCGGTACGTTGCGCCAGGAACTGATCCCGCGCATCTCGGTCCCGGTCGCCGTGGTCTACACCTCGTACCCCGGCGCGTCGCCGGCGGTCGTCGAGCAGCGGGTGACGATCCCGATCGAGCAGGCGGTCGCCTCGCTGCAGGGCCTCGACACCAGCTCCTCGGTGTCCACCGCCGGGTCCTCCACGGTGACCCTGCAGATGCGCTACGGGTCGAACATGTCCTCGGTCCAGCAGGACGCCAAGGCGGCGATCTCCCGGGTCGAGGGCCTGCTGCCGGACGGGGTGACCACCCAGGTGTTCACCGGCAGCATCGACGACGTGCCGGTGCTGCAGCTCGCGGTCGCCGACGACACCACCGCAGGCCAGCTGGCCGAGCGGGTCCGGACCCTCGTCGTGCCGGAGATCGAGAAGGTCGACGGCGTCCGCGCGGTCAGTGTGGCCGGCGCCCCGGTCCCACAGGTCCTGGTCTCGGTCCACGACGAGAAGCTGTCCGACAAGGGCGTCACCGTCAGCCAGCTGCAGCAGGCGATCGGCACCTCCGGCACCCCGTCGGCGGGCGGCTCGCTGCGGAGCGGCGACCAGGACCTCACCGTCACGGTGGGGCAGCGCTACACCTCCGCGTCCGACGTCGCAGCGGTCACGATGACCGGCAGCACCGGCCAGGCGGTCCGGGTCGACCAGGTCGCCACGGTCACCGACCGGGAGGCCCCGGCCACTTCGCTGGCCCGGACGAACGGCCGGGAGAGCCTGTCCCTGTCGGTCACCAAGACCCCCGACGGCAACAGCGTCGCCATCTCCCGGGAGGTCCGCGACCGGCTCCCCGCGCTGGACGCCGCCCTGGGCCACGGCGCCAGCACCACCGTGGTGTTCGACCAGGCACCGTTCATCTCCGACTCCATCCACAACCTGCTCGTCGAGGGCGGCCTGGGCCTGCTGATGGCGGTCGTCGTCATCCTGCTGTTCCTCGCCTCGATCCGCCCGACCCTGGTCACCGCGGTGTCGATCCCGGTGTCGGTGCTGATGGCGCTGATCGGCATGGGGTCGGCCGGCTACTCGCTCAACATGCTCACCCTGGGCGCTCTGACGATGGCGATCGGCCGGGTCGTCGACGACTCCATCGTGGTGATCGAGAACATCCAACGCCACCTCGGCGAGGGGCAGCGCCGGTCCGAGGCCGTGCTCACCGGCGTCCGGGAGGTGGCGACGGCGATCACCGCCTCGACCCTGACGACGGTGGCGGTCTTTCTGCCGCTGGCGCTGGTCGGCGGCCAGGTCGGTGAGCTGTTCCGCCCGTTTGCCATCACCAGTTCGCTGGCCCTGCTCGCCTCGCTGCTGGTCGCCCTGACGATCGTCCCGGTGCTGGCGTACTGGTTCCTGCCGGAGCGCTCCCGCAGCCACGTCACCGCGCTCGACGACGCCTCCGGCCGGCCACGACGTACGCCCATGCAGCGGCTCTACCTGCCCTCGCTGGGCGCGGCCGTACGCCACCCGTGGCTCACCGTGCTCGCCGCCGTCGTCCTGCTGGGGATGTCCGGCGCCATGGTGCCGCGACTGCAGACCAACTTCCTCGGCGACACGGGGCAGAACACGCTGACCGTCACCCAGAAGTTCGCACCCGCGCTGTCCCTGGACGAGCAGGACCGGCAGGCCGCCACGGTCGAGGCCACGCTGCGCGGCGTGGCGGGCGTCGAGACGGTCCAGACCACGATCGGTGGGGCCGGGGCCGAGTCGATGTTCACCGGCGGCGGGGCCGACAAGGCCACCTTCTCGATCACCACCGACAGCGCGGCCGACCAGGTCGCCCTGCAGCAGCAGGTCCGCGACGCGGTGGCTCCGCTCAGCGACGTCGGCGAGGTCGCCGTCGCCGCCCAGGCCGGCTACGGCACCAGCACCATCGACGTCACCATCGCTGCGCCCGACACCGACCGGTTGCGGACGGCCACCACCGCGGTCCACCAGGCGCTGACCGGCATCGAGGGGTCGGCCGGGGTGACCGACACGTTGGCGGCAGACCGCCCGACCGTCGTCGTGGACCTGGACCGGACCAAGGCTGCCGAGCGGGGCGTCGCCGAGCAGACCGTCGCCGCCACCGTGAAGGCCGCCCTGGCGCCCCAGCAGGCCGCCCGGGTCGAGGCGGACGGGGTCACCAAGGACGTGATGATCAGCGTCGGCGACGCGCCGATCGGGCTCGCCGCCCTGCGCGACCTGAAGGTGCCAGCCACC
>CAYOBI010000007.1:45391-62050 GCA_964402325.1 uncultured Propionibacteriaceae bacterium
CCGCGCCCACCACCGGCACCGCCACCGCAACCGGCACGACCGCCGCGTCCCGGGCCGCTGCGCAGGCGGCCGCCAAGGCCGCGGCCACCCCCACCACCGTGCGGTTGGGCGACATCGCCGACGTCCGCCAGACCGACGTCGCTACCTCGATCGCCCGCGACCGCGGCCGGCGCAGCGCCACCGTGTCCGTCACCCCTGCCGGATCCGACCTCGGTGCGGTCACCCGCGCGGTGACGGCGGCGGTCGACGGGGTGGACGTGCCGGCCGGCGTCACCGTCACCGTCGGCGGGGTCAGCGCTGACCAGCAGAAGGCGTTCAGCCAGCTGGGGCTGGCGCTGCTGGTCGCCGTCGCGATCGTCTATGTGGTGATGGTGGCGACGTTCAAGTCGCTGGTCCAGCCGCTGATCCTGCTGGTCTCCATCCCGTTCGCGGCCGTCGGCGCCGTCGCCGCCCTCGTCCTGACCGGCACCCCACTCGGCGTCCCGTCGATGATCGGCGCCCTGATGCTGGTCGGCATCGTGGTCACCAACGCCATCGTGCTGATCGACCTGATCAACCAGTACCGTGCCCGCGGCAGGTCCATCGAGGAGGCGGTCCGGGAGGGCGCCCGGCACCGGCTGCGGCCGATCGTGATGACCGCCCTGGCGACCATCCTCGCGATGGCGCCGATGGCGCTGGGACTGAGCGGGGGCGGTGTCTTCATCTCCAAGCCGTTGGCGATCGTGGTGATCGGCGGCCTGGTGTCGTCCACGCTGCTCACCCTGCTCCTCGTCCCGGTGCTCTACACGATGGTCGAGGGCGTCGGGGAGGGCCGGGCCGTACGCCACGAGAGCCGGCTGGCCCGCCGGCTGGAGCCGGAAGCGCCGGCCCGGGGACGGCGGACGAGGCCCCGAAGCGACCCGGTCGTCGCCCCCGGGGAGGCCAGGCCACGGCGCGGGATCATCGACGAGCCGGTGGCCGACGCCTGAGCCGGACCCGCTCCGGGCAGGTCACCAGCGCAGGTGGATGCCGACGGTGATCGACGGCTCCAGCGCCTGCCGCTCCGGATCGGGCCACGCCCTGCGGCACTCCACCCGGTAGGGCAGCATCACCTCGTGCCCGCGGGCAATGTCGTCGAACAGGGCGCCGACGTCGGCGAGCAGGGCCGTCCGGTCGGCCTCCGGCAGCTGCCGGAGCCGGGGCCGGGCCTCGACCATCGCCAGCAGCCCGGCCCGGTCGATCGGCACCCAGTGCCGGAACGACTTCGCCTCGGACGTGACGAACCAGCCGCCGGCCAGGATCTCGTCCCGGGACAGCCCGGTCGCCGTGGTGCTCATCGCGGTCGGGTCGTAGGCCTGCAGCAGCCCGGCCAGCCGGCGGACCCACGGCACGGTGTCGTCGCGGGTGGTCCGCAGCACCCCGAGATGGCCGCCGGGCCGCAACACCCGGCACGCCTCCGGGAAGGCGTCCGCGGGGCGGGCCCGCTGGCCGGCGATCGTCACCGCGTCGAACCAACGGGGCCGGAACGGCAGCCGGTCGGCGGCGGCCCGGACGACGGTCGCCCCGCTCGCCCGGGCCGCGACCTGCTGGGCCACCCGGGCGTCCGCGGTGATCGCGAACACCCGATGCCCGCAGCTGACCAGGTCGGCGGTGAACGCACCCCTGCCGGTGCAGAGGTCGAGGACCTGGGACCCGGACGCCGGCAGCAGCCACGACATGGCCGCAGCCGGGTGGTGGGTGCGGGGGGAAGGCATGCGCCCACTGTACGGGGGAGGGGCCGGAACCACCCTGAACGTGCTGTGGGACCCGCCCGGGGGCGGGTCCCACAGGACACCTCATGCCAGGTGATCAGGCGCACTGCCGTGTCGTGCTCGTCGGCCGGGGGGCCGGCTGTCACGCCCTCGAAGACGGTCGATCGCTGCGTGGGTGCCTGGCTGCTGTGCGGGGTGTGAACCTTGGTCCATTCATACCAGTAGGGCCTGTGGTCAGGGAAGCGTTCGGCTGTGATTCGGCTCACCGGATGTGCCGGCGGGGGTCCGCCGGCCGGTTGTCCACAGCCGGCCGGCCCAGCCTGCGTCGTCCACAGGTCGGCGTCGCGGGGCGGCCGACCGGGCCCCGCGGCCCACCCTCCGGTCATGAGTGTGCTGCCTCGTCGTGCCCGCGCGGACCGTGACCGGCCGGACCCCGACCCGTCGACCCGCCGGGCATTCGCCGTGCCGGCCGGTCGACGCCTGCCGACCCCCTCGCGGGTCACCCCGATGTCCACCAGCGTGCTGGTGGGGGAGCGGACGGACCTGCTCCGCGCGGTCGAGTCGGTCACTGCCGCCCTCACCACCCCGCCGCCCGCAACGCTGGCACCGATGCACCTGCCGGCCCGTTGGTCGACCGCCGGGGCGGTACTGATCACCGTCGACGCGGCCCCGGCGGTCGCCGAGCTGGGCCTGCCGGTCCGCGACGGGGTGCACCTGCTCGGCGCGGAGACCGACGTCACCGACCTGTGCCGGTGGTCCGCGGCGCTGGGCGCGAGCCTCGTCGTGGTGCCCCGGGACACCCCCGTGCTCGGCCGGGCCCTGGGCGGCGCCCCGCCGCCGGACGGCGCCCGCACCCTTGCCGTCGTGTCCGGCGGTGGGGGTGCCGGCGCCTCGACCACCGCTGCCGGTCTGGCCGGCGCGGCCGCCCGGGACGGCCGGCGGGCCGTACTCGTCGACCTGGACCCGTGGGCCGGCGGGATCGATCTGCTGGTCGGCACCGAGCGGGCGCCCGGCTGGCGCTGGGACGACCTGGCCCGGGCCCGCGGCGGGGTCGGGTCACTGGCCGGCCGGTTTCCCCGCGGCGACGGCGTCGATGTGCTCACGATGGGACGAACGCCCGGCGCCCCGCTGCCCGACGACCCGGCCGTGGACAGCGTGCTGGCCGCCGCCCGGGCGACGTACGACCTGGTGGTGCTCGACGTGGCGCTGACCCCGCCGTGGCAACAGCACCTGGCCCGCGCCGGCACCGTCCTCGTCGTCGCCGGACCGGGGGTGCGCCAGCTCGCCGCGGCCCGCCAGGTCGCCCTGCAGTGCGCCGCGGAGGGGATGGACCCCCGGATCATCGCCCGGGCCGCCGGCACGCGACCGGCCGGCGCGGCGGACCCGCACCTGGTCGCCGAGACGGTCGGCTTCCCCGTCGTCGGCCTGCTGCCGCACGACCCTCGGCTGCCGGTCGCCGCCGAACGGGGTGATCCGCCCTGGCGGGTCGCCCACCGGGAATGGGTCGCCGCCTGCACCGACCTCCTCGACACCCTCGAGGTGCCGCGCCGGGGGATCGACCGATGAGCGGGCTGGTGGACCTCGACCGGCTCCGCCCCGCCCTCGCCGGGCTGGGGCACCCGCCGACGACCGGCGACGTGGCCGCCGCAATGCGCGCGGAGGGCCTGGTGGTCACCGACGCCCTGCTCTACGACGCCGTCGAACGCCTGCACCGCGAGTCTTACGGGGCCGGCGTCCTCGACCCGCTGCTCGCGTTGCCCGGGGTGACCGACGTGCTCGTCAACGGCCCCGACCAGGTCTGGATCGACCGCGGCCACGGACTGGAGCGGACCGCGCTGGTGTTCGGCTCGGAGGAGGAAGTCCGCCGGCTCGCGCTGCGGCTGGCCGCCCGGGTCGGGCGGCGCCTCGACGACGCCTCCCCCTGGGTGGACGCCCGGCTGCCCGACGGCACCCGTGTGCACGCCGTGCTCGGCTCGGTCGCCGACCCGGGGACCTGCATCTCGCTGCGGGTCCCCTCCCGGCACCGGTTCACCCTGGCCGACCTGGTCGACCGCGGGTCGCTGCCGGCCGCTGGGGCCGAGCTGCTGGAGGGGGTGATCGCTCAGCGACTCGCCTTCATGGTCAGCGGGGGCACGGGTACCGGAAAGACGACCGTGCTCGGCACCCTGCTCGGCCTGGTGCCCCCGGACCAGCGGCTGGTCGTGGTGGAGGACTCCCGCGAGCTCGACCCGCCGCACCCGCACTGCGTACGGCTCGAGGGCCGGCCGGCGAACGCCGAGGGCTCCGGGGCTTTGGGCCTGGCCACCCTGGTCCGCCAGGCGCTGCGGATGCGGCCCGACCGGGTGGTGGTGGGGGAGGTCCGCGGTGCCGAACTGTGCGACCTGCTCGCCGCGCTCAACACCGGTCACGAGGGCGGCTGCGGCACCGTGCACGCCAACTCCGCCGCGGACGTCCCGGCCCGGCTGGAGGCACTCGCCGCCCTCGGCGGGATGGGCCGGGAGGCGACCCGGACCCAGGCCCTGTCGGCCCTCGATGCGGTGGTGCACCTGCGCCGCGACCACGACGGGCATCGCCGGGTCGCCCAGATCGGCATGTTCGGACGCGACGACGAGGGCGGGATGTGCGTCCGCGAGGCGGTCGCCTTCCCGCGCGACGGCACCGTCCGGCGCGGACCGGCGGCCGAGGAGTTCCTCGCCCGGGTACGCCGATGAGTGCGCTTGCCGCCCTGGCGGCGACCCTGGCTGCCCTCGCCGTCGCCGTCCGGGTCGGCCCACCCGCCCGGCCTGCGGCCGACCGCCTGGTGCCGGTCACCGCTCCCGCGACGGCACCCGACCGGGCCGTCCGCGCCCCGGCGACCCGCCGGCGACTGCTCGGGGCTGCGGGCGGGCTCACGGTCGTCCTGGCTGCCGGGCTCGTCGCCGGGCCCCCGGGCGCGGCGTACGCGACGATCGGGCTGGTGCCCACGCTGACCGTCGCCGTCCTGCTCCGTGGCCGGCGACGGTCGGGCTTCCGCGCCCGGCTGGAGACCGAGGTGGCCCGGGCCTGCAGCCTCGTCGCCGCGGAGGTGCGGGCCGGTCGCTCCCCCGAGGGGGCGGTCGGTGTGGTGGCCGGGGACTGTCCCGTCCTCGTCCCGGCGGCTGCCGCGCTGGGCGTGGGCGACGACGTCGTCCGCACCTGGCGCCATCAGGCCACCGGCCCCGGCTGCAACGGGCTGGCCGACCTGGCCCGGGCCTGGGAGGTCTCCCGGGCCTGTGGTGCCCCGATGGGCCCCTCCCTCGACCAGGTGGCCGACAGCCTGGAACGCGAGGCGGAGGTGTCCCGCCTGGTCCGCGGCGAACTCGCTTCGGCCCAGGCCACCGGCCGGCTGATGGCGGTCCTGCCGCTGGTCGGGATCGGCCTGGGCCACTCGATCGGCGGGCGGCCGGTGGACTTCCTGCTGCACACCACGATCGGGCTCGCCTGCCTGGTGGCCGCCGTCGTCCTGGCCTGCGCCGGCACCCTGTGGACCACCGCCCTGGCCCGCACCCCCGGCCGGGAGGGCTGAGATGGACCCCGCCGGACCCGCTGCCACTGTCGCCGCGCTCGCCCTGGCGACCGCCGTCGCGCTGCTGCTGCCCGGACCACCCAGGGCGGGGCGCCGACTGCGGCCCCCCGGCCACTCCGGCCGGGCCGCTGCCGGGTGGGAACGGATCGCCCGCGGCGTCCCGGGCGCGCCCACCGCCGAGACCAGGTCCCGGATCGCGATGACCGCGGGCGGCATCTGCGGGGTGGTCGCACTCAGCCTCGGCACCGGGCCCGGCCCTGGTTGGGCCGGGCAACTGCTGGCGCCGGTCCTGGTCGGGCTGTCGGCTGCCGTGGCGTACGTGGCAAGCGGCCGGATCATCTCCCCGGCCACCCGGCGGCGCCGGCGGCGGCTCGCGGCCGACCTCCCGGGCGCGCTGGACCTGATGGCCGCCTGCCTGGCGGCCGGGCTGCCGGTCCGGGGCGCCGCGGCCGCCGTCGCCGGGGCGTACGGCGGTCCGCTCGCCGAGGACGTCGGCGGGGTGCTGTCCCAGGTCGCGATCGGCGACAGCGAGGCGCATGCCTGGCTTCGGCTCGCCGACGACCCCGTGTGGTCGCTCGTCGCCCGCGACCTGGCCCGATCGGTCGAGAGCGGGTCGACCCTGGTGGACCTGCTGCGCACCCACGCCGAGCGGTCCCGCAAGGAGCGGCACGCCTTGATCGTGGCTCGCGCCCGCACCGTCGGGGTCCGCAGCGTGCTGCCGCTGATGACCTGCTACCTGCCCGCCTTCATGCTTGTCGGCATCGTCCCGGTCATCGCCGGCACGGTTCCCCGGCTGTTGGGCTGACTCTCCACAGCCCCGGGCCGACCCCGACGGTCGTCCACAACCCCCCGGCCTCCCGGAAGGCCACAGCGCCGGCGTCCCACCCTCCAGCCGAGCCCGGACCACAGGGGACCGGGCCCACGAAAGGGGAGCACCCATGTCCGACACCACCACCTCCGTCTCCGACCCGACCACCGACATCCCCGTCGACGACGCGTACGTCGACGACGTGCTCGGCGAGGAGTTCGACGACACGTACGACGAGGACGGGACCGACGAGCCGGCCGCCGAGCTCGTCGCGGCCCGCGGCCGGCGCCGGCACGACCAGCGCGGGATGGCCACCGCCGAGTACGCCGTGGGCACCGTGGCCGCCGTGGCCCTGGTCACCGCCCTGATCAACGTCTTCCGCAACAAGGAATTCCTCGACCTGCTGCTGGAACTCGTGATGGCGATCTTCAAGGCGGTCATGGCCTCCAAGGGCCTCGGTCTCTGACCCTCCGCCCCGGGCGGTGCATCGGGTGGTGGCGGCAGGGGAGCCACCACCCGGTGCCCGCCGGCTCGCATCCACATGGGAGGCACCGGCATGGAACGTCCTGAGCACCGCGATGCCCGCGGCATGGTGACCGCCGAACTCGCGGTCGGCACCATCGCGGTCATCCTCGTCACCCTGCTCTTCGGCTGGGGACTGCACCTCTTCACCCGCCAGCTGCTGCTCGAGGACGCCGTCGCCGAGGTCGCCCGCCAGTCCGCCCGCGGGGACCGGGCCGCCGCGGCGAGCGCCCGCACCGACGCCCCCGCCGGCACCGTCCTCACCGTCACCGAGGAGACCGGCGGGGTCCGGGTCCGTGGCGAGTTGCCCAGCGGCCCGCCCGGCCGCCTGCGTGACGTCGTGCTGGTCGCCGAGGCGCGGGTGCTGCTCGAACCGGGGAGCGCCCGATGAACGCCCGCCGGGACCAGCGAGGCTCGGGGACTCTGTTGCTCTGCGCGGCGGTGGCGATCCTGCTGGTGCTGACCTGGGCCGGTGCCGTCGGCGGCGGGTACGCCGTGGCCCTGCACCGGGTCCGCGGGGTCGCCGACCGGGCCGCCCTGGCCGGGGCCGTGGCGTACGCCACCGGCAGCGACGCCTGCCCGGCGGCCCGGCGCCAGACCGACGCGGAGTCCCGGGCCGTGCTCACCGGGTGCCGTACGGTCGGCGACCTGCAGCGCTACGTGGTCAGCGTCGACATCGCCTGGCCGGTGGCGACCCGGGTGCCGGGCCTGCCCCGGAGTGTCCACGCGGTGGCGCACGCCGGCCCCGGCGAGGTCGAGGTGGCTACCGCGGTGGGGCGAGCTCCGTGACCTGGCGCCAGCGGCATCGCCAGCCGGCCACCCCGGCCAGCCAGACCGACGACCAGCGGGCGCCCGGGTCGCGGGGTCCCGCTCCACCGAAACGTACGCAGCTGACCAGCACCGTGCTCGGCCCCAGCGCCTCCGCCCGCAGCGCCTCGATCCGCGGACCCCCGACGGCCTCGGCGGCCAGCAGTTCGGTCGCCGCCAACCCCTCGAGCAACTCCCCGTCGGGCCCGACCAGCACCAGCGCCGGGTCGAGCAGCGTCGCCAGCAGTGCGGCGTCACGGTGGGTGGCGGGTCGCCACAGGGCCAGCTCCGCAGCCGAGCACACCGCCACCGGGTCGGGGCCGGACCCGGAGCCGGCCCGCCGGTTCATGGCCGCCGCGACGAAGGTGCCCCGCCGTCCCTCGGCGCGCAGGTAGCCGGCCGCCTCGAGCTCCTTGTAGCTGCGGGCGACGGTGTTGACGGCCAGCCCGGTCTCCCGGGCCAGGTCCCGGACCGTCGGCAGCCGGGCGCCGACCTCCAGTTCGCCGCTGTCGATCCGGGCGGCGATCCGGCGGCGCAGCTGTTCATACGGCGGGGTCGACGAGCCCGGATCCACGATCCGGCCCTCGACGATCAGGTCGAGCGGGTGGGGTGCGGTGTCATCGCTGATGGCGCTCTCCTGGGGCGGGGCGGGCGGGCCGGTGGCTGGTCAGGCTACTCCTACCGGACAGGGCAGGATAGGGGGCATGGATTCGTGGTTCGAGACCTTCTGCCAGGAGCTCGTGATCCGCCGGGCGCTCGAGTCGACCGGTCAGGCCCTCGTGCTGGCCCGGGAGGACTTCGGCCTCGTGCTGCAGGTCGCGTCGGACTGGAGCGTGGTGCCGGCCCCGGCGCTGGTCGAGGGCCTCGGCCCGCGCTGGATCGGCCTGGTCCGGACGGCCGTGATGCCGCTGGTGGAGGCCGACCCGGCCACCGGGGCGGACTGGGAACCGGGCGCGGTGGCCGGCTACCAGGACCGTCCGGGGGCGGCCGAGGAGGTGGTCACCGACGTGCTCGTGGTCGACCTGGCCGACGCGGCCCGGGGCAGCGGCGAGTGGGTGGTGCCGTACCGGGCGACCGAGTCCGGGGCGTCGTTCGGTGAGCCGGTCCGCGCCGGGGAATGCGCCGACGCCGTCCTTGCCCTGGGCGAACTCGACCCGCGCGACCCCGGCCGCATCCCGGCCCGCGACGGCGGCGGGCTGTTGTCCCGCGCCCAGGGCCGGCTCACCCTCGACCTGGGCGGGGCGCACCTGGGTGTGCGCCGGCTCCGTGAGGCCGGTGGCGACGGGTTCGCGTACGCCACCGACCCGTACGCCACCACCCTGCGCGAGGCCGGGATCGACCCGGTGGAACTGGTGACGCTGGACGCCTGAGCCGCTCAGCCCTGGTCCTGGAAGGGGCGCACCTCGACCGCCAGCCGACAGGCGGCCGAGGCGCGCTCGGCGAGTTCCAAGGCGTGGGTGAGGTCGTCGGCCCGGACCACCCAGAAGCCGCCCAGCTGTTCGTTCCCCGGCAGATAGGTGCCGCGGTTCATGGTCACCCGGTCCCCGGTCGCGTCCACGACCCGGGCCTGCGAGGCGGGCATCAGGCCGCCGGCGAAGACCATTCGGTCCTCCGCCAGCAGGCTGTCGTTGAAGGCCGCGACGTCGGCGATGGCCTGCTCGGGCGGCGCCTCCGCGGTCCCGGGGGTCGCGTCGGCGTGGTGGACGGACAGCAGGTACTGCGGCATGGCGGTTCCCTCTCGGTGGCGTCTCGGTGCTGCGCCAGCCAGTCTGGCCGAGCCGCCGCCGACGCGCCAGGGACTCCGGACATCCCGGCCCCCGGGCTCAGACCACCGCGGGACGCCGGGCGATCTTCGTGTTGTGCGCCTGGGCCCGAGGACGGACCACCATCAGGTCGAGGTTGACGTGGGCCGGGCGGGTGAGCCCGTAGGCGATCACGTCGGCCACGTCCTCGGCCAGCAGCGGCTGGTAGCCCTCGTAGACCTTCGCCGCCCGCTCGGCGTCCCCGTCGAACCGCACCAGGGAGAACTCCTCGGTCGCGACGTTGCCCGGCGAGACCTCGAGGACCCGGACTGGCTCCCCGACGATCTCCCAGCGCAGCGTGGTGGCGAGCATCCGCTCGGCGTGCTTGACGCCCGTGTAGCCCGCGCCGCCCTCGTACGCCCCGTGCGCGGCGGTCGAGGTGACCACCACGACGTCCCCGGCGCCGGAGTCGCGCAGTAGCGGCAGGACGCCCTTGGTGACCCGCAGGGTACCGAGCACGTTCAGCTCGTACATCCGCCGCCAGCCGTCGATGTCGGCCTCGGCGACCGGGTCGAGGCCGAGCGCGCCGCCGGCGTTGTTCACCACCGCGTCGAGTCCGCCGGTGCGTTCCAGGTGGGCGACGAGGGCGTCGACCTCGTCGGCGGAGGTGATGTCGAGGGCGTACGCCTCGCAGCCGGTCTCCTCGGCCAGGGCGGCAAGCCGCTCGGCGCGCCGGGCGGCCGCGACCACGGCCATCCCCTCGGCGCGGAGCCGGCGGACGGTGGCCGCACCGATCCCGGCGGAGGCGCCGGTGACCAGGACGCGGCGGCGTCCGCCCGGGGTGCCGGTGGGGGTGTTCGTGGGGGTGCTCATCGGTGGGCCTCCTCGGCCAGGACGTCGGCGAGGATGTCCATGCCGTGGGCGGCCTCGTCGGGGGTGATCACGCAGGGCGGCACGATGTGCACCCGGTTGGCGGTGATGCTCGGGATCAGGCCGCGGTCCAGGCAGCCCTGCTTGACCGCCGCCATCCGGGCGTCCGGCAGCGGCTCGCGGGTGGCGTCGTCGGCGACGAGTTCGGCGGCCCACATCACGCCGGTGCCGCGGACGTCGCCGACCAGCGGGTTGTCGGCCAGCAGCTCCTCCAGCGCCGGGCCGATCACGGCGGAGCCGACCCGGGCGGCGTTCTCCACGATGTGCTCGTCCTCCATCGCCTCGATGGTGGCGACGATCGAGGCCATCGCGAGCGGGTGGCCGGAGTAGGTCAGTCCGCCGGGGAAGACCTGCTCGTCGAAGTGATGGGCGATGTCGGCGCTGACCAGCACCCCGCCGGCCGGTACGTAGCCGGAGTTGACGCCCTTGGCGAAGGTGATCAGGTCCGGCACCACGTCGTGCTGCTCGAACGCGAACCACGAGCCGGTGCGCCCGAAGCCGGCCATCACCTCGTCGCAGATCATCACGATGCCGTAGCGGTCGGCGATCTCGCGGACCCCGGCGAGGTAGCCGGGCGGCGGCACCATGATGCCTGCGGTGCCGGGCACCGACTCCAGCAGGATCCCGGCGATCGTCGAGGGACCTTCGGCCTGGACCACCCGCTCGAGGTGGTGCAGCGCGCGCTCGCACTCCTCCTGGGGGGTGGTCGCCCAGAACTCGGAGCGGTAGAGGTACGGGCCGAAGACGTGCACGTGGCCCCGGGCGTACTCGTTGGGGATCCGCCGCCAGTCGCCGGTCGCGACGATCGCGGCACCGGTGTTTCCGTGGTAGGAGCGGTAGCGGGAGATGATCTTCGGGCGCCCGGTCACCTGCCGGGCCATCCGGATCGCGTTCTCGTTCGCGTCGGCGCCGGCATTGGTGAAGAACACCTTCTCGAACGTGGCCGGCGCGTGCGTGAGGATCCGGCGGGCCGCCTCGGCCCGGGCCAGGTTCGAGGTGGCGGGGGCGATGGTGGTGAGGGTGGCGGCCTGGTCGCGGATGGCGGCAACGACCTTCGGGTGCTGGTAGCCGATGTTGACGTTGACCAGCTGGCTGGAGAAGTCGAGCCAGCGGTCGCCGGCGTGGTTCCACAGGGTGGCCCCCTCGCCGCCGGCGACGGAGAACGACGGCAGGTGTGCCTGGGCCGACCAGGAGTGCAGCACCCGGGCGTGGTCGGCGGCGATGATCGCCGCGTCCAGGTCCGCTCCGCTCACCCCCTCGCCGACCGGGCGGTCCGCCTCGGACGCGCTGCTGGCAGGGCTGGTCACTGACATGGTCTGTCCCTCCGGTGTTCGACGATCCTGTTCTGTTACCGTGACACTTGAACATTTCTGCGGCGTAACCCGTCCCGACCGGGCGGGCGGCATCCCGGGAGGGCCATGGCGAGGATCGACGCGGCGACGATCGGCGCCGGGCTCGCCGGCTACGGCCCCGAGCAGCACACGCCGGCCCGGATCGCCGCGGGCATCGCCCGGATGCTCGACGACGGCGGCCTGGCGGCGGGGGACCGGCTACCCGTCGTCCGTGACCTCGCCCGCGAGCTCGGGGTCAGCACCGGGACGGTGGCCGCCGCCTGGCACAACCTGGCCGCGCTCGGGCTGATCGAGTCGCGCGGCCGCGCGGGGACGTACGTGCTGCCGACGCCGGAGAGCTGGCTGCCGCCGCGCTATCGCGGCGCGGGGGAGGCGTCGGGCCCGGTGGCGCTGGACCTGTCCACCGGCACCCCCGACCCGGCGCTGCTGCCGGAGCTGCGCGGCGCGCTGCTGGCGGCGGTGGGGGAGCTGTCGCTGACCGAGGTCAACTCCTACCTGGCGCCGCCGGTGCTGCCCGGCCTGGCGTCGGTGCTGCGGGACGGTTGGCCCTACCGGGTCACCCGGATCACTGTCGTCGACGGGGCGATGGACGGAGTGATCCGTACGCTCGAACAGGTGGTGCGGTTCGGTGACCGGGTCGGGGTGGAGAGTCCGGGCTTCCCGCCGATCTTCGACATCCTCGACCAGTTGGGCCTGGTGCCCGTCCCGCTGGAGCTGGACCGGTCCGGTGCCACCCCCGCCTCGATCGGGGCGGCGATCGACGCCGGCGCCCGGGCGCTCATCCTGCAGCCCCGCGCCCAGAACCCGACCGGGGTCTCGATGACCCCGACCCGGCTGCGTGACATCGCCGCGGTGATCCGGGCCCGGACCGGTGACGATCACGGTCGCCGCCTCGTGGTTCTCGAGGACGACCACGCCGGCGGGATCGTCCGGATCCGGGACCTCAGCCTCGGGACGCACCTGCCGGACCGGGTGGTGCACGTACGGTCCTACTCCAAGACGCACGGCCCCGACCTGCGGATCGCCGCGGTCGGCGGACCGGCCGCGATCATCGACCCGCTCGTCGCCCGCCGGATGATGGGGGTCGGCTGGACCAGCCGGCTGCTGCAGAGCGTGCTGGCCCGGATGCTGGCCGACCCGGTCAGCCGCTCCCGGGTCGACCGGGCTGCCGTCGAGTACGCCCGGCGCCGCCGGACGATGGCCGCCGCGCTGGCCGAGCACGGCGTCGACGTGGCGCCCGGGGACGGCCTGACGATGTGGATCCCGGTCGCCGACGAACAGGCCGCCGTGGAGCGGCTGCTCGCCGCCGGGGTCCGGGTGACGGCGGGCGACCGGTACCTGGCCCGTCGCCGTGGCGGGGCCGTGCCCGGTCGTGGACCGGGGCACATCCGGATCACCCTCGGGGCCCTCACCGACGACATCGGCACCGTCGCGACCCTGATCGCCCGCGCCGCCCGGCCCTGACCGCCCCTGGGATCGCGGAGTGATCGGGCTATTGCCAGCGCCGGCCCTTGACCAGCCCGATCAGGTGGTCCAGCACACCCGGGTCCATCCGCAGCCCGTTGTGCTCGTACTCGCTGGTCACCCAGGCGCGGCAGTCGGGCAGCAGTGCGGCGGTCTCCAGGGAGAGGCTGAGCGGTACGTACGCGTCGTGCTGGTAGACCGCCGCGGCGACCGGCACGTCCGCCCGGGCCAGCCGCTCGGCCAGGTACATCCGGTTCCACTCGTGCTCGGCCAGCAGGTCCGCCGCCGCGGCGAACGGCACCAGCTCGGAGTCCTCGGCGAACAGGCTGCGGTGGATGTGCTCCCCGCCGAGCAGCGTGACGTCCTCCCGGACCCGGTCGGGCATCGTCCGGTCGGCCGCCCAGCGGGTGGCGACCCCGTCGGCGTAGCTCGACTCGTGCAGCACCGCATAGAGCGGGTTGCGCCCGCCGAACGGCAGCGCAGCGGCCAGGTCGTGGGCGAACCCCGCCGACGACGGATCCAGCTCGAGCAGGTAGTGCAGCTGCTCCGCCCCGCCCTGCATGCCCAGCCGGATCCCGACCGTACGGAACCGCTCCGGGGAGACCACGTCCCCGTTCGGCAGGCTGACCCGGCCCTGCGCGCAGAGCTCGCTGACGCGCCGCACCAGGTCCCGGTCGCCGGGGAAGCGGTGGTAGTGCTCCTCGGACTTCTGCACCATGATCGCCCACGTGGTGGCGTACACGTCCTCGATCGGGTGCCCGACCGCGCTGAGGCCGCCGGTCAGGATCGCCCCGGCGAGCGACTCGGGGTGTGCGGAGAGGTAGCGCAGGCCGGTGAAGCCGCCGAACGACTGGCCCAGCAGCGTCCACTGCTCCACCCCGAGGGCCTCGCGGATCGCCTCGCAGTCGTGCACGATCTCGTCGGCGCGCAGGTGGGTGAGGTACTCCGCCTGCTGCTCGGGGGCCAGCCCGGCCAGCGGTGCGGTGTCGGGGGAGGAGACCGGGGTGGAGCGCCCGGTGCCGCGCTGGTCGAGCAGCACCACCCGGTAGTCCTCCAGGGCGCGTGGCAGCCAGCCCGGAGCCGCCGACGGCACCAGCGTCGGGCGCGGCGACTCGTGGCCGGGGCCGCCCTGGAGGAAGACCAGGTACGGCTTGCCCTCGCCTCCGTCACCGGTGACGATCCGGGCGAACACCTCGAGCGTCCGCCCGTCGGGGTGCGCATGGTCGAGCGGCACCTCGAGCGTCAGGTTCGTCAGGGTCAGTCCGGGCAGGGTCTCGGTGGTCGTACGCACGACGTCGAGCCTATGCCGCCGCACTGACAACCGCGCGGGTCACTTCACGCAGGCCACCCCGGCGCCGGACAGGTCGGTGAGCGAGGTCGGGGCCGGGCCGGCGGTGCCGCCGCCGGTGGCGTCGACCGGTGTCGCGACGGCGGTCGGGGTCGGCGTCGAGGTCGTACGCTTCCTCGACGTCGCGGAGGCGGAGGCCGAGGGGGTGGGGGTCGCCGGGGCGGCGGTCGCCGGCGGGGCCGGGTCGAGCAGCTGTCGGACGGTCGCGCGCACCGTGGCGGGGTCGACGATGTTGACCGACTGGCCGGCCGGATCGGTGCCGAACCGCTCGACCGGCAGCGTGTAGAAGTGCAGCTTCGAACCGGACAGGTGCGCCGCGATCGGGGCCAGCGCGAGCGGGTTCAGCCCGGCGTCGATCACCAGGTTCTGCTTGGCGACCCCGATGATCGCCGACAGCTTCGACGGGTTGAGGAAGGTGTCGGCCTGCTTGAGCTGGTTGAACAGTGACACCAGGAACGCCTGCTGGCGCCGGGACCGGTCGAGGTCGGTGAACTCCAGTTGCGGATGCACGTTGTCGCGGCGCTGCCGGACGAAGGCGACGGCCTGCTCGGCGTTGATCTGCTGCACTCCGGCATGGAGGTCGGCTCCGGAGTACGAGTCCTGGGTGTCCTGCTTGACGCAGACGGTGATCGGCTGGACGACCTGGGCGATCTGGAAGAACGCCACCATCGTCACCTCGGTGAAGTGGTTGATCTTCACCCCGAGGAACTGGTCGACGGTGGCGATCTCGGCGGACCGGCCGGCGTCGCGGGCCTGCTGGTAGGCGTCGTTGCCGGTCCTGCCCTGCTTGGCGAGGGTGCGCTGGGCCTGGTCGAAGGCGAGTCCGTACGCCTCCTTGATCTTGGCCTTGCAGGTGCCGTCAGGACAGCCGGGGACGTCGACGTAGTCGTCGCGGGGGATGGAGAAGACGCTGGCGGCCGAGCCGTCGGCGGGGATGTGGACGTACATCAGGACGTTCGAGTTGAGCCCGCCGGTGGACGCCTCGCCGGCATGCAACGCGTTGTAGATGTCGGCCGGGAGGGGTTTGCCGTTCTCGTCGAGGCGACTGTCCAGCCCCATGATCAGCAGGTCGACCGGTCCGTCCAGGGTGCCCGAGGCGGTGTCGACGCCGGTGCCGTCCAGCGCCGAGGAACGCTGGATGCCTTGGTAGACGGAGAAGACGACGGCCACGGCGGCCACCACCACGGCGATGACCAGCACACCGACCCAGATGCCGATCCGGCGGCCGAGGTGGCGACGTCGTCCCGGGTCGGGGGCGAGGGCGCGGCGGGCCGCAACGTGGGCCTCGGGGTGACGGGGTCCCCGTGCGGTCCTGGGCATGCTCCTCCTGGGCGGGTCGGTGACAGGGACTCCCTGATCCGGATCAGGGCCAGGCTAGGTGGCGGATCGCGGCGGACCCGGGTCGCTCTCAGCCGTTCCCAAGGCGCCACTCAGGAAGCGTTCACCCCCGCCGGACCGCCGGCCCGGCATGCTTGCCCGGTCTGATTGGATGATGGTGTCCGTCGAGTGAGAGAAAGCGCGAACCCTGCCATGTCTGTCCCGGAACCCCGGATGTCCCCGGCGCGACGCGCCCTGCAGCAGGAGGACGGCATCTTCCGCCGCTCTGCCTACCCGCTGACCCTGATCCTGGTCGCGGTCGTCGCGATCGTGCTGATCACCGTGGCGGGCTTCCTGCTGAAGAAGCACCCCGTCGACCTGGCCCTCTCCAAGGCGCTGAACTCGCTGCACACCGGTGCCTTCGGCGCGGTGACGTCGGCGATCTACCACATCATCAGCCCGGTGCCCGCGATCCTCATCACGATGGTGATCTGCGCCCTGATCTGGCTGGTCGGCAAGAGCCTGCGGACCGCGATCGCGTTCGGCGGGCTGGTGGCCGTCACCTGGCTGCCCTCGGCCGTCGTCAAGTCGGTCGTGCACCGGCCGCGGCCCGACGCCGCGCTGCTGCCGCACCCGTTCACCCCCGTGCAGACCGACCCGTCGTTCCCCAGCGGGCACACCGTCTTCATCGTCGCCTTCGTGATCGGCGTCGCCTACCTGCTGCGCGGCACCCGCTGGTTCGGCCTGTGGAAGGTCGTCGGCACCGTCCTGGTGATCGTGGTGGCGCTGTCGATCATGATCGACGCGATGCACTACCCGACCGACGTCCTCGCCTCGATCGTCTGGTCGCTGTCGGTCGCGCCGGCCGTACGCGTCGTCGGGGTCGACATGCTCATGCCGCGGATCCCGTTCCTGGCCCCGCCGGGGACCCGCGAGCTCACCCGCTGATCCCGACGCACCCCTATCAGGCTGATAGGGGTGCGTGCCGGATCGGGGCCTACCCGGTCGGGCGCGCACGGCCGAGCATGGAGGCCATGACGTCCCTGCAGACCCGTACGGCCCCTCCACCGGCACCGGCCGGACAGGCGGTGTCCG
>CAYOBI010000007.1:62150-64276 GCA_964402325.1 uncultured Propionibacteriaceae bacterium
ACAGGCGGTGTCCGGACAGGTCCGCGCCGCCCGGCTGCCGCCACTCGGGCCGGCCTGGTACCCGGCGGTGATGGGCACCGGGATCCTCGGGACGTTGCTGCAGACGAGCGCCGAGCGGTTCCCCGGGGCGCACCCGGCGGCGCTGGTGCCTCTCGTGCTGTCGTGGGGCCTGCTCGTGGTGCTGACCGGCGGCTTCGCGGCGCGGATCGCCCGCGACCGGGCCGCCTTCACCACCACCGTCCGGGATGTCGGCACGGCCCCGTTGTGGGGAACCGTGGCGATGGGCGTGCTGTCGGTCGGCTCCTGCACCGCGACCGTCGTACCTGCCTGGTGGCCGGGCCTGGCGGAGGTGGCCTGGCGGGTGGACGGCCTGCTCTGGGTGGTCGGGACCGTGGTCGGGACGGTGACGGCTCTGGTCTTCGCGGCTCGGTTGGTGGCCCGCGACTGCGGTGCGCCGACGACCGTGTGGGGGCTGGCGGTCGTCGGGCCGATGGTGTCCGCCACGACCGGCGCCGCCCTGGTGGCGAACCTGGCCGGCCCGGCCCGGGTCTGGCTGTTGCTCGTCGCGATCGGGTGCTTCTTCCTGTCGCTGGCGCTCGGCGGTGTCGTCTTCGCGGTGGTGTACCACCACCACTGGCGGGTCGCGCCGATCCCGCTCGCGGCCTCCGCCTCGGCCTGGATCCCGCTCGGGATGGTCGGCCAGTCGACCGCCGCGGCCCAGTCGATCGCCCGCGCCGCCCGGCCGCTGCTCGCCGGCCCGACAGCCGACGCGGTGCAGCGGGCGGCGAACCTCTACGGCGGCGTCCTGGTCGTGCTCGGTCTCCCGCTCGTCGCCTGGGCCCTCGTCGTGACCGTACGGGGCTTCCGGGGCCGGATGCCGTTCAGCCCCGGCTGGTGGGCGCTCACCTTCCCGATCGGCACCCTGGCGCTCGGCGCCTGGCAGCTGGGCCACGGCACCGGGGTCTCCGTACTCACCGGCCTCGGCGAACTCGGCACCCTGGCGCTCTGCGGCACCGTCGCCCTGTGCCTGGTGGCGTCGGCCCGCGCGATCGCCGGCCGTGGCCTGGCCCGCTGACCCGTACGTCCTGCCCGATCGGGCACCGCCGGCCCGGTGCGCGTCCCTATCATCCAGGGGTGACCACGTACCCCAGCCTCGAGGTCCTGGAACTGCTCGTCGCCATCGCCGACCACGGCAGCGTCGGGGCCGGTGCGCGCGCCGTCGGGATGGCCGAACCCAACGCCAGCCGGGCCGTCCGCCGCTTCGAGCGCGAGGTCCGGGTGGTGCTCCTCCGGCGTACGCCGCGGGGCAGCGAGCCGACCGAGGTGGGCCAGGCCGTGGTGGCCTGGGCCCGGCCACTGCTCCAGCAGGCCGAGGGACTGGCCCTGGCGCTCCGGTCGCTGGAATCGGCCGGACTGGGTCAGCTGGACGTGGCCGCGTCAATGACGATCGCCGAACACCTGTTCCCGCGGTGGCTGGCGGAACTGCGGCGCCGGCACCCCGATGACCGGGTGCGCCTGCGGGTGGAGAACTCCGCCGAGGTCAGCCGGCTCGTGCTCGAGGGCGCTGTGGAGCTCGGGTTCGTCGAGGACCCGAGCCGGGTGCCCGGCCTGGGCCACCGGGTCGTCACCCGGGACCGGCTCGTCCTCGTCGTCGCGCCCGGCCATCCCTGGGCGGGACGTACGGCGGTCGAGCCGGAGGAGCTGGCCGCCATCCCGCTGGTCGCCCGCGAGGTCGGCTCGGGCACCCGCTCGGTCCTCGAACACGCCCTCGCACCCTTGGTGGTGGTCGCCCCCGCCGCGGTCCTGAACAGCAACGCCGGCGTACGCGCCAGCATCCAGGCCGGGGTCGCTCCCGGGGTCCTCTCCGACCTCGTGGTCGCCGACCTGGTCGGCTCCGGCGATCTGGTGGTCGTGCCCGTCTCCGGACTCGACCTGGCGCGCCCGCTCCTCGCGGTCTGGCGGACCGGGCAGCCGCCCCGGGGACTCGCCGCGCAGCTGGTGGCGGTCGCCGAACGCGGTCAGGCCGGCTCGTCACCGGATCGGTGATGGGGCCATGCTCCGTGGGACCTCGGCGCGCTGGGACGAGTCCAGTCGATCGACCCCAGGAAGGCGGAATCGACAACCAC
>CAYOBI010000008.1:0-45242 GCA_964402325.1 uncultured Propionibacteriaceae bacterium
CGTACGGATCGGGTGATGCTTACTGCCTGATTCCCCTTGACATCGGCACTTTGACTGCGCATTGTCGATTCAGGTGCGGTGTGACCTTCATCTCATTTCTTCCTTGCCGGCCATTCCGCTCTGGCGTACCCCCGACGCGGCTCTGTCGACATCGTTGTGGAAGGAATGGTCATGCATCAGCCCGGTTCGCCTCCTCGGAGGCGACGGCGAGCACTCGCGATGGTGGCGGCCGCAGCACTCGCGGCCACGACGGCGGTGAGCGGTTGCTCCTCGGCACAGGGGACCGGTACCCCCACCCTCACCTGGTACATCAACCCTGACGACGGCGGCCAGGCCCAGATCGCCCAACGCTGCACGGCTGCCGCCGGCGGCCGGTACACCATCCAGACGTCCCTGCTGCCCCGCGACGCCAGCGCCCAACGCGAGCAGCTGGCTCGCCGGCTCGCCGCCGGTGACTCCTCCCTGGACATCATGAGCCTGGATCCCCCCTTCATGCCCGAGCTCGCCGAGCCTGGCTTCCTGGCACCGGTTCCCGACGCCCTGGCCGCCTCGTCGACCCAGGACGCCGTCCAGGGCGCCATCCAGGCGGCCACGTGGAGGGGGAAGATCGCGGCCGTCCCGTTCTGGGCCAACACCCAATTGCTCTGGTACAAGAAGTCGGTCGCCGCGCAGGCCGGTCTGGACATGAGCCAGCCGGTCACCTGGGACCAGTTGATAACCGCGACCGAGCAGACCGGCAAACAGCTCGGCGTCCAGGGCATCCGCTCCGAGTCGATGACCGTGTGGGTGAACGCCCTCTACGAGTCCCAGGGCCAGAGCATCCTCGAGAACCCCTCTGCGCCGGTCACCGACTACAGGTTGGGGCTCGACACCGCCGCCGGCCAGGAGGCCGCCCGGATCGTCGGCACCATCGGCACCAAGGGCCTCGGCGGCCCGGGCATCGCCACCCAGAACGAGAACATCACCATGCAGAACTGGCAGGGTGCCAACGGTTCGTTCATGGTGAACTGGCCGTTCGTGTACGCGGCCACCCAGAGCGCCGTCAAGCAGGGCACCGTCCAGCAGTCGCTCCTCGACGACATGGGCTGGGCCCTGTACCCGCGGGTGAAGGCCGACGAACCGACCGCACCGCCCTTCGGCGGCATCGTGCTGGGTGTCGGGGCGCGCAGCAAGCACCCTGACCTGGCGTTCGACGCGGTCTCCTGCATCGTCTCGCCGCAGAACCAGGCGTACTACTTCGTCTCCAACGGCAACCCACCCGCGGACAAGTCGGCGTACGACGACCCCGAAGTCCGGGCCAAGTACCCGATGGCCGACACGATCCGTGAGTCCCTCGATCTCGCCAAGTCCCGGCCGCAGACCCCGTACTACAACGAGATCAGCACCTCGATCCAGCAACGCTGGACCCCGCTGGCCGGCGTCACGGCCTCCACGCCGAAGCAGACCCAGGACTTCGTCCAGGCCGTGCTGAGAGGAGAGCGGCTGCTATGAGTACCACCGTCGACACCGCAGCCCCCGCCGGGCGGGCGAGGGCCGTACGACCCCCACTGACGGAACGGGCGAAGGGGGAGCGCCGCCTCGGCTGGACGCTCGCCGGGCCCGCGTTCGTCATCATGGTCGCCGTCACCATCTACCCGATCCTCCAGGCCGTCTACGACTCCCTGTTCAACTATCGGCTGACCGCCCCCGCGGACCGCAGCTTCGTCGGCCTGGCCAACTACGGCGTGGTGCTGACCGACCCGATCTTCTGGCGCGACCTGGGGGTCACCGTACTGATCACCGTCGTCACCGTCGCCGTCGAGCTCGTCCTCGGCTTCCTGCTGGCCCTGGTGATGAACAACGCCATCCGGGGGCTGAAGGGCTGGCTGCGGACGGCCATCCTGGTGCCGTACGGAATCATCACCGTGGTCTCCGCCTTCGCCTGGTTCTACATGTTCGACATCAACTCGGGCTACGTGAACAAGTGGTTCTCCTGGTTGCCCGGGATCGGCCCGGACTTCGACTGGTTCGGCTCCACCGCCCCCGCACTGTTCGTCATCATGGCCTCGGAGATCTGGAAGACGACACCGTTCATCTCCCTGCTGCTGCTGTCCGGCCTGGCGCAGGTGCCCAGCGAACTCACCGAGGCCGCCAAGGTCGACGGGGCCACCTGGTGGGAACGGATGGGTCGGGTGATCCTGCCGAACATGAAGGCGGCGATCATGGTGGCCGTGCTCTTCCGGGCGCTCGACGCCTTCCGGATCTTCGACAACATCTTCATCATGACCAACGGCGCGTACGGCACCGAGGCGCTCTCCCTGCTGGCCTACCGGACCTCGATCGGACGACTGGAGATCGGGCTCGGCTCAGCCGTGTCGGTGATCCTGTTCCTGCTCGTGATCCTCATCTCGGTGATCGCCATCAAGGGCTTCAGGGTCGACCTGGCCGGCCGAGGAGTGAAGTGACATGAACAGTCTCTCCGCCAGGCAGCGGATCCTGTGGGCCGGCGTCGCGATCGTGGTGCTGCTCTATGCACTGTGGCCACTGATCTCGATTCTGGTCACCTCGTTCAAGGCCTCGTCCGACGTGACGTCGGGCAACTTCATGCCCGCCCACTGGGTCGGCGACAACTACCAGAGCCTGTTCGCCGGTGCCGCCAAGAGCCTCTTCCTGCCGGCCCTGCGCAACTCGATCGGCATCTCGCTCATCGCCACGGCGATCGCCGTGGTCCTGGCGACGTTCGCCGCGTACGCCATCGCCCGGCTGGACTTCCCGGGCAAGCGACTCGTGCTGAACACCGCCCTGGGGGTGTCGATCTTCCCGATCATCTCCCTGACCACTCCGCTGTTCAATCTGTGGCGCCGGATCGGCCTGTACGACACCTGGCCGGGCCTGATCATCCCGTACCTGTCGCTGACCCTGCCGATCTCGATCTACACCCTCGCCGCGTACTTCCAGCAGATCCCCTGGGACCTCGAGCGGGCCGCGCAGGTCGACGGCGCGACGAACTGGCAAGCGTTCCGCAAGGTGATCGTCCCGCTGGCCGCGCCGGGGGTGTTCACCACGGCGATCATCGCCTTCTTCATCGCCTGGAACGACTTCGTGTACGGCATCTCGCTGACGTCCACCTCGGCGGCCAGACCGGTGCCCGCCGCGTTGGCGTTCTTCACCGGGGCATCGCAGTTCGAAGAACCGACCGGGGCGATCGCGGCCGCCGCGATCGTGGTCACCGTCCCCGTCGTCATCGTCGTGATGCTCTTCCAGCGCCAGATCGTCTCCGGCCTCACCCAGGGCGCGGTCAAGGGCTGACGCCCCTCCCCGTACGCAGCCCTCGCCCGCCACCACAGTCAAGGAACGAAGCCATGGCCCAGATCTCCCTCAAGAACCTCGTGAAGACGTACGACGACGGCTTCACGGCCGTCAAGGGCGTCAGCCTCGACATCGCCGACGGCGAGTTCATGATCCTCGTCGGCCCGTCCGGCTGCGGCAAGTCGACGCTGCTCCGGATGATCGTCGGGCTGGAGGACATCACCTCCGGCGACCTCACCATCAACGGCGCCCGTGTCAACGACGTCCCGCCCCGCGACCGCAACCTGTCGATGGTCTTCCAGAACTACGCCCTCTACCCGCACCTGACCGTCTACGAGAACATCGCGTTCCCGCTGCGGCTCAGCAAGAACAAGCTCCCGGCCGCCGAGCTGGACAAGCGGGTCCGCGACGCCGCCGACATGCTGGACCTGCGTGACCACCTGGAACGCAAGCCCGCCAACCTCTCCGGCGGCCAGCGGCAGCGCGTCGCGATGGGACGGGCGATCGTCCGGCAGGCCGATGCCTTCCTCTTCGACGAGCCGCTGTCCAACCTGGATGCTAAGCTGCGCGGCCAGATGCGTTCCCAGATCGCCCAGCTGCAACGCCGGCTCGGCACCACGTCGGTGTACGTCACGCACGACCAGACCGAGGCGATGACGCTGGGTGACCGGGTCGCCGTGCTGAAGAAAGGCCTGCTGCAACAGGTGGGCAGCCCCCGGGAGCTCTACGAGCAGCCGGTCAACCTGTTCGTCGCAGGGTTCATCGGCTCACCGTCGATGAACTTCCTGGCGGCGCACGTCGAGGGGGACGGGCTCGTCACCCCGCTCGGCGCGCTCACCGTGCCGGCTCGCGTCCTCGCGGCCGCCCGAGGCAAGCAGGACGTGATCCTCGGCATCCGTCCCGAGTTCTTCGAGGACGACGCCCTCGTCGACGCCGCCGTCCGCCCGCACGGCACCACCTTCGAGGCGACCCCGAGCCACACCGAATGGCTCGGCAACGAGCAGTACGGCTACGTCGACTACGCGCAGGATCCCAAGGTCCAGGGGCTGATGGACGAGCTGGCCCGCGACCTGGACCAGGACGAGATGCCCTCGAACGTCGTGGTGACGCTGGACTCGTCCAGCCGGATCCGCGGTGGTCACCCGGCCCGGCTGTGGGTCGACACCCGGCACGTCCACGTCTTCGACCCCGCCGACGGCAGCAACCTCACCCGGGACTCCGCGGCCGGTGCGGAGCTCACCGCCCACGCCGCGGAGGAGCGGGTCGCGCAGATCGCGGCCGCGAAGGGGTGAGCTGTCCCATGGCGAGCTGTGCCGTGGCGTGAGTCGTGCACGGGTGAGTGGCGGACGCCGGGACGGAACGCGGGCCCGGGTCGGGAAGCGTTGCTTCCGGACCCGGGCCCGTGGTGGTTCCCGGCAGCGCGAGGTGCCGACGGGGGTGAGGGCTCAGACGAGGCCCTCGAAGAGGACGGTGGACAGGTAGCGCTCGCCGAAGTCGGGGAGGAGCACCACGATGGTCTTGCCGGCGTTCTCCGGGCGGGCGGCGACCTCACCGGCGGCCTTCAGAGCGGCACCGGAGGAGATGCCGACCAGCAGGCCCTCCTGAGTGGCGGCCCCGCGGGCGAACTTCACCGAGTCCTCGGTGCCGGCGGTGATGACCTCGTCGATCACGTCGCGGTTGAGGATGTCGGGGACGAAGTTCGCGCCCAGGCCCTGGATCTTGTGCGGGCCGAAGCGGCCCTCCGACAGCAGCGGGGAGTCGGCCGGCTCGACGGCGACGATCTTCACCTCGGGCTTCTGCGACTTGAGGAACTCGCCGGCACCGGTGACGGTGCCGCCGGTGCCCACGCCGGCGATGAAGAAGTCGACCTTGCCCTCGGTGTCGTTCCAGATCTCCGGGCCGGTGGTGCGGCGGTGGATGTCGGGGTTCGCCGGGTTGGCGAACTGGCGGGCGAGAATGCCGCCACGCTCGGCGGCGATCTCCTCGGCCTTGGCGACCGCACCCTTCATGCCCTCCTTGCCGGGCGTCAGGACCAGCTCGGCGCCGTACGCGCGGAGCAGCGCCTTGCGCTCGTTGGACATCGTCTCGGGCATCGTCAGCACGACGTTGTAGCCGCGGGCGGCACCCACCACGGCCAGGGCGATGCCGGTGTTGCCGGACGTGCCCTCGACGATGGTCCCGCCGGGCTGCAGCTGGCCGGAGGCCTCGGCGGCGTCGATGATGGCAACGCCGATCCGGTCCTTCACGGAGTTCGCCGGGTTGTAGTACTCGAGCTTCGCGTACACGGTGGCCGCGGTGTCGCCGAAGAGGCGGTTGATGCGGACCAGCGGCGTGTTGCCGAAGGCCTGGGTGACATTCTCAAAAAGCGCCATAGCCAAGTCATACACCAACTTATGATGTGTATTCAAGTCGCCTATATGTGATGTGCCGTCCCCGGGCGCGGCCGGTGGCCCGGGATCGAGGCCCTAGACTGCGCCCTATGGCAGATCAGACAGCGAGCGGCGCCGCGGGGGCGGAGACCCACGACACCGTCATCGTCATCGACTTCGGCGCGCAGTACGCCCAGCTCATCGCGCGTCGCGTTCGTGAGGCCCGGGTCTTCTCCGAGATCATGCCGCACACGGCCACCGCCGCCGAGGTCGCCGCCCGCCACCCCAAGGCGGTCATCCTGTCCGGCGGCCCCCAGTCGGTCTACGCCGAGGGCGCCCCGCAGGTGGACCCGGCCCTGTTCGACACCGACATCCCCGTCTTCGGCATCTGCTACGGCTTCCAGGCCATCGCCGCCACCCTCGGCGGCGACGTGGCGCGTACCGGTCTGTCCGAGTTCGGGCGGACCCGGACCACCGTCGCCGAGCCCGGCACGCTGCTGCGTGACCTGCCCGCCGCATTCCGTACCTGGATGAGCCACGGCGACGCCGTCCAGGCCGCGCCCGCCGGCTTCACCGCCCTCGCCCACACCGACGGGGCGCCGGTCGCCGCGTTCGAGGACCTCGGGCGCCGCGTCGCGGGTGTGCAGTGGCACCCCGAGGTGATGCACTCCGAGCACGGTCAGCGCGTCCTCGAGCACTTCCTCTACGACATCGCCGGCTGCCGTCCCGACTGGACCCCGGCGAACATCGTCGAGGACTCGATCTCCCGGATCCGGGAGATCGTCGGCGACAAGCGGGTGCTGTGCGGCCTGTCCGGCGGCGTCGACTCGGCGGTCGCGGCCGCCCTGCTGCGCCGGGCCATCGGCGACCAGCTGGTCTGTGTCTTCGTCGACCACGGCCTGCTGCGTGAGGGCGAGGCCGAACAGGTCGAGAAGGACTTCGTCGCCGCGACCGGGGTGAAACTCGTGGTCAAGCAGGTCGCCGACATCTTCCTGCGCGAGCTCGACGGGGTGACCGACCCGGAGACCAAGCGGAAGATCATCGGCCGGGAGTTCATCCGCGCCTTCGAGGCCGCCACCCGCGAACTCAACGAGGACGAGCCGATCGAGTTCCTCGCTCAGGGCACCCTCTATCCGGACGTGGTCGAGTCCGGCGGCGGCGACGGCGCGGCCAACATCAAGTCGCACCACAACGTCGGCGGCCTGCCCGACGACCTGCAGTTCAAGCTGATCGAGCCGCTGCGCACCCTGTTCAAGGACGAGGTGCGCGCGGTCGGCACCGAGCTGGGGCTGCCCGAGGACATGGTCTGGCGCCACCCGTTCCCCGGGCCGGGCCTCGCGATCCGGATCATCGGCGCGGTCGACGAGGAGCGGCTCGCGCTGCTGCGTCGCGCCGACGCGATCACCCGTGAGGAGGTCCAGTCCGCCGGGCTCTACCGCGACATCTGGCAGTTCCCGGTCGTCCTGCTGGCCGACGTCCGATCGGTCGGGGTGCAGGGTGATGGCCGTACGTACGGCCATCCTGTGGTGCTGCGTCCCGTCACCAGCGAGGACGCGATGACCGCGGACTGGGGCCGACTGCCGTACGAGCTGCTGGAGAGGATCTCCACCCGCATCACCAACGAGGTGCGCGAGATCAACCGGGTGGTCCTCGACGTGACGAGCAAGCCGCCGGGCACCATCGAATGGGAGTGATCCGCCGCCCCGCGCCGTGACGACAGCGTCGTCCGGGACGCGGGAGGGCAGCACGGACGGGGACGGGCCGAGGGGCCCGTCCCCGTCCTGCGTCCGTGGACGGTCGGGGTCGGTCGTGGGGCACGCCACGCCTTCGGGCCAGGGTGGGGTCAGCTGCGGTTGCCGGAGGCCAGCAGGCCGATGACGCCGATGATCACCAGCGAGGCCGGTGCGGCGATGCTGATCAGGTCGCGGTCGAAGGGGTGCACCATCCGGGTCCACAGGAAGGCTGATCCGTAGATGATCGCCATCAGCCCCAGGACGAGGGACAGCACGTCGATGCGTCGGCGGCGGCGCGGGGGAGTGCGGCGGGTGGTCATGGGGTCCTCACCACCAGTTCGCCGAGGTCGGTGGAGCCGTTGATCGTGATCGTCGGGGCGCCAGGACGTCCGGGGACGAGGACCGACGTGGTGCCGTTGCGCTGTTCGGAGGACACCGTGGTGGTCGCATCGCCCAGCTGCAGGGTCCCCATCCCCACGTTGGCGTTGACGACCACCCGGTCATCGGCCGGGACCAGGATGGTCAGGGACCCGGCGCCCATGTGGGCGTCGTAGCTGACGTCCTCGGTGGCGTCCAGCTGCGACAGGTCGACCGTCACCCGGCCGAAGTCCCAGCTGTCGGAGGCGGGGAGCTGCTGGGCGTCGTACACCAACGACAGCGGCGCGGTCGCCGTCACGTGGCTCTCCAGCGGGCGCGGGTGGTCGTGCTGGTAGCCCCCGATGGTCGCGACCAGCCCGAGGATGACGGCGGCCGTGATCAGGCCACGGGGCCGGCCCACCCAGGCGCCGATCACCAGCGCGCCACCCACGACGACCAGAGCCGACGCCGCCCACACGAACGCCGGCACCGGATGGCCGGCCGAGACGAACAGGGACAGGGCGGTCCAGAGCAGGCCCACCGAGGTCAGCGTGACCAGCGAGAGCGTCCGCTTGCCCACTCGCTGCGGATCGGGCAGCCGCGCGGCCCGGGGGGTGGGCGGCGGTGGGGTGTACAGCCCGATCGGGTCGGGGTGGGTGAGGTAGGCGTTCATCTGGGCGTCGTACGTGGTGCGCCCGCTCCCGACCGGGGCACCGGGCCCCGCGGCGGGTGCCGCAACGGGAGCCGGACGGACCGTCGTCGGCACGTCACCCTCGGCCCAGGGGGTCGTGGCCCGGGGGGCTCCGAACGGCTGGCCGGGGTCGAGGTCAGGCGTCGAGCCGACGGTCGGTGCCGGCGGTGCTGCCCCGAACGCCCGACCGGCGCCGGGGCCGTACGGTGCGCCCGGCTGCGGCGCCTGACCGGGAGGCCCGACCGGCGGGACGCCGGAGCGGGGCACCCGACGTTCGCGCCGTGGACGGTGAACGCCGAAGTAGTAGACGAGTCCCAGGACGACCGCCGGGAAGAACGAGAGCGAGGTCACGCTGCCGAGAGCGGCGGCCACCGCCACGACGACCAGGGCCACCGCGGTGATCAGCACCCAGCGAGGCGCGCGGGTCAGCGTGGGGAACGTCTCCAGGAGCGGACCGCGCTCGTGTCCCTCGAGCGGGATGAGCACCCAGGCGGCGAGGTAGAGCACCACGCCCATGCCGGAACTGACGGCGAGGACCACGGCGGCGACCCGGATGATCAGCGGATCGATCCCGGTGCGGTCGGCGATGGCGGCACAGACACCCGCGATGGGTGTCCCCGTCGCGGGTCGATGCATGGTGATCACCGGCTCCATGCCCCCATCCTGTCTCGGGTCCGCGCACCGGACCATCGGGCACATCCCCCATTCTCGCCGGGCGGAGGCGCCCGGGGGTGGCATTGTCGGAAGCGCGTGGTTTGCTGGACGCACCATGGAAGATCTCTCGGCCACCTCGGGGGACCCTACCGGCGCCGCGGGGACCCCCGCGTCCGGGTCGGGGTCCGGTTCCGCCGTGCGCACGGGGGGAGCTTCCGTCCCGGCCGAGCAGGAGCGCCGCCGGGCATACCGGGTCGACGACGGCCGCTGGCTGGGCGGCGTCTGCGCCGGACTGAGCCAGCACCTCGGCTGGCCGGTGATGCTGCTGCGGCTGGCGTTCGTCGGCCTGACGATGACGCAGTTCGTCGGGGCCGTCGTCTACGCGGTGCTGTGGGTGACCCTCCCGCCCGAGCCGCCGCGCGCCGCCGCGCCCGGCCTGGAGTCCGCGGCGCGCACCGGGTCCCGGACCGCGACGCCACGGGTCCGCCGGCGGATCGACATGGGCTCGGCGCTCGCGATGGCCCTCTTCGGGGGCGGCGTGCTGTGGCTGGTCCAGATGACCCGCTTCGGCATGCCGTGGGCGTTCTTCTGGCCCGTCATGCTGGCGAGCTCCGGCGTCGCGGTGATCTGGCGCGAGGCCGACTCGATGGGCACCTGGCGGAGCAACCGTACCGGCGCCGGGTCGACACGCACGCGTGTGGACCGGATCGGCTCGCTGCTGGGGGCCCTCGTCGGCCTGTTGCTGCTGGCGGCGGCCTTCGTCCTGGTGGTCCCCGACCAGGCCCGGCGAGGCGGCACCTCGGAGCTGATGATGGTCCTCATCCTCGGGCTCGGCGGCGTCGCCGTGGTCGGCGCACCCTGGTTCTTCCGGACCCGGGCCGAGCTGGACCGGATCCGGGAGGAGAAGATCCGTGCCGACGCCCGCGCCGACATGGCGGCCCACCTGCACGACTCGGTGCTCCAGACCCTGGCGCTGATCCAGCGCCAGGCGAACGATCCGCGCGCCGTGGCGCGGCTGGCCCGACGGCAGGAGCGCGAGCTGCGGGAGTGGCTCTACGGCCGCCCGCCGGACGACACCACGCTGGCGACGGCCGTGCGCCGGGCCGCGCTCGAGGTGGAGGACGAGCACGACATCGACGTGGAGCTCGTCACGGTCGGGGACGCGACGATGACCCCGGACCTCGACGCGCTGGTCAAGGCCGCCCGCGAGGCGATGGTGAACGCTGCGAAGCACGCCGGGGTCGGCAGGGTCGACGTGTACGCGGAGGTGCTGGAGGATACCGTCGAGGTGTTCGTCCGCGACCGCGGGCAGGGATTCGACCCCGACGACATCGATGCCGACCGGCAGGGCGTCCGGCGCAGCATCATGGAACGGATGGAGAGGCACGGTGGGCGGGCCACGATCCGCTCGGCGCCGGGCCAGGGGACCGACGTACGACTGGAGATGACACGATGACGACCGATCAACCCGATCCGCAGACACCCGACGAGGAGACCGCGGCTCCCCGTGAGGGGCTCCGCAGCGGAGCCCTGCGCGTGGTGGTGGTCGACGACCACGACATGTTCCGGGCCGGGGTGAAGCACGAGATCGGTGCCCGGGTGACGATCGTCGGCGAGGCCGCCGACGCGCCGGGGGCGGTGCAGACCATCCTCGCCACCGACCCCGACGTGGTGCTGCTCGACGTCCACCTGCCCGGCGGTGGTGGGGTCGAGGTGCTGCGCCAGGTGCACCAGCGCCACCCCGACGTACGCTTCCTGGCGCTGTCGGTCTCCGACGCCGCTGAGGACGTCATCTCGCTGATCCGTGGCGGGGCTCGGGGCTACGTGACGAAGTCGATCAACGCCGACGAGCTGATCGAGGCGATCGAGCGGGTCGCCGGCGGCGACGCCGTGTTCTCCCCGCGGCTCGCCGGCTTCGTCCTGGACGCCTTCTCCGGGTCGATCGACGTCGCCAGCGTCGACGAGGAGCTCGACAAGTTGTCCCCCCGGGAGCGCGACGTGCTCCGGTTGATCGCCCGCGGCTACTCGTACAAGGAGGTGGCCAAGGAGCTGTTCATCTCGGTGAAGACGGTCGAGACGCACGTCTCGAGCGTGCTGCGCAAGCTGCAGCTGTCCAATCGCCACCAGCTGGCGCGCTGGGCGAACGACCGCCGCCTGGTCTGAGCAGGCCTGGTCTGAGCAGGCCTGTTCCGACCACGTCGGTCCGGACAGTGACGAGCCCCGGCCGGAGGACCGGCCGGGGCTCTGAGGTGAGGTCCGGGAACGATGGGGTCGAGGAACGATGGGGTCGGTGGAAGGGCGATGGGGCTGGGCGACGCCGAGGGCGTCAGCTGCGCCTCCTGGTCAGCAGTCCGTAGATGAACAGCACGATGACACAGCCGAGGATGGCGAAGAGCCACACGCCGATGGAGAAGAACCCGCCACCGGAGAAGCCGGCCATCTGGGCGATCCACCCGCCGACGAAGGCGCCGAGGACACCGAGGACGAGGGAGATGATCCATCCACTCGGGTCGTTGCCCGGGAGGATGGCCTTGGCGATGGCACCGGCGACGAGGCCGATGATGATGACACTGATCCAGCTCAGGCCGAGCCCGGTCACCAACGGAACGACAAGCACAGTACTCATACCTCCACTGTAGGGGCGAGGGGTGTGGTGTGGCTCACATCGCGGAGCTTCGGGTGATCTCCCCGGGATGTCCCCCAAGGGGTCTCCGGCGGTGGGTGGGTGGCGACCGGGTGGGCGTCCTCGATGCCGGGGCGTCAGGGGGAGCTGTCAGAGCAGCGGCCGGAACGGGCGCAGCAGGTCCTCCGACACCTTCGCCATCAGCGGCCGGCGTTGCCACTCCCGCAGGGTCAGTTCGCGGCAGTTCGTCAGGTCGGTCGAGAAGATCGTCTCCATCCGCCGGGCCACCGCGGGGTCCATGAACTCGACGTTGATCTCGTAGTTGCCCACCAGGCTCAATCGGTCGAGGTTCGCCGTCCCGATCGTCGCCCACTCCCCGTCGATGGTGGCCGTCTTGGAGTGCACCATCGCGTGCTGGTAGAGGAAGAGGCGTACGCCGCCGCGCAGCAGGGTCCCGTAGAAGCCTCGGGACAGCCAATCGGCCTCGATGTGGTTGGACTCCGCCGGGATGATGATGCGGACGTCCACGCCGCGCGCCGCCGCTTTCAGGATGCCCTCGAGAAGGTCCTGGTCGGGGATCAGGTAGGCGTGGGTCAACCAGATCCGCCGGCTGGCCCGGTCGATGGCTTCCAGATAGAGGCCGCGGATCGGGTAGGTCGCGTACATCGGGACGTTGCGGTGGATCCGTGAGGCGGTGTGCCAGGCCCTCTCCCGGGGCTCGTCCAGGTGCACGTCGCGTGGGCCGCCGATGGCGTTCCAGTAGTCGACGAAGGCATCGCCCAGGTCGGCCGCGACCGGGCCGGTGAGGCGTACGTGGGTGTCGCGCCAGTCGCTGGCGTAGCGCACGCCGAGGTTGTAGCCGCCGACCCAGGCGGTCTCCAGGTCGACCACCAGCACCTTCCGGTGGTTGCGGGCGAACTTGCCCAGGCGCCAGCCCCGCGGCCAGCGCAGGTAGAACGGGTGCCGCCGGGCGTGCACCGAGGCGGGGAAGGTGAAGAAGTCCTGGTCGACGACCAGGTTGGCGAAGCGGTCCCAGACGACGTACACGTCGACGCCGCGCTCGGCGGCCTCGATGAACGCCTCCTTGAAGGCCTGACCGACCTCGTCGCCCTTCCAGATGAAGGTCTCGAAGTAGATGCTGTGCTCGGCCGAACGGATCGCCGCCAGCATGTCGTCGTAGAGGTCCTGCCCGTACGTGAAGATCGTCGCGGTGCCCTCGGCGGTGCTGAACTCCTCCGGTGGGGTCCGCGGGAAGCGCGCCGGGCCGGCCCGGCGCTTGCGCAGGTAGGCCGCCACCTGGAGCCCGGCGATGCTGATCGCCTGGAGGACGCCGACCAGGCTGAACAGCCGGGTCAGGGCGGCACGGATCCGCGGGACGGGCGCCTGCAGGAAGGCCCGGGCCAGGGAACCTGCCGGCCCGGTCGACGCGAGGCCTCGATGCTCTGGCATGGAAACCAAAATAGCGCCGGGGAGCATCTAGGCTTGGCCGTGCCATGAACGAAGCTGAATCACCGACCCTGTTCCCCGCCCTCGGTGCCCTCGGGGCATCCACCCGACGAGGCCCGGCGTCGGCCGACGCGGGCCGTCCCGGCGGGAGGGTCGCCGGTCGCCCCGACGACCCCCGGGCGCCCCGCGCGGAGCGGAGCGAGCCGGCCGGTGCCGGGGAGGCGGTCGCCGGACAGATGGGGCGTCGGTCCGGTGGTCGCGGCCGGCACAGGGTGACGCCGGAGGACCTCGTCGACGGCCTGAACGACCCGCAGCGGGAGGCGGTGATCCACGCCGGGGCCCCGGTGCTCGTCGTGGCGGGGGCGGGATCGGGCAAGACCCGGGTGCTGACCCGGCGGATCGCGTACCTGGTGGGCGTACGTGACGTCCATCCGGGCTCCGTGCTCGCCATCACGTTCACCAACAAGGCGGCTGCGGAGATGCGGTCCCGGGTGGTGGACCTGGTCGGGCCGCGGGCCAGGGTGATGTGGGTGTCGACCTTCCACTCCGCGTGCGTCCGCATCCTGCGGGCCGAGATCGGCCACTTCGACCGGTCCACGAGTTTCTCGATCTACGACACCGCCGACTCCAAGCGGCTGATGCAGATGATCTGCCGGGAGCGTGAACTGGACCCGAAGCGCTACCAGCCGCGGGAGCTGCTGAACTGGATCTCGGCGTGCAAGAACGAACTGGTCCGCCCCGAGGGATCCGCCGGCCGGGCACCGCGCGGGCAGGAGGAGCTCTATCCCGGGGTCTACGCCGACTACCAGCGCCGGCTGCGCGCGGCCGAGGCGTACGACTTCGACGACCTGATCATGGAGACCGTCCGGCTGTTCCGCGAGTTCCCGGAGGTCCGCGAGAAGTACCGGCGCCGGTTCCGGCACGTGCTCGTCGACGAGTACCAGGACACCAACCCGGCCCAGTACGCGCTGGTCCGCGAGCTCTGCGCGCCGAACGAGGACCGCGACGAGCAGGGGCTGGCCGAGGCCGGGATCGTCCCGATGGCCCCGCCCGAACTGATGGTCGTCGGTGACTCGGACCAGTCGATCTACGCCTTCCGCGGCGCGACGATCCGCAACATCCTCGACTTCGAGCAGGACTTCCCCGGGGCCCGGACCATCCTGCTGGAGCAGAACTACCGCTCCACCCAGACCGTGCTCTCGGCCGCCAACGCGGTGATCGCCAAGAACCCGGACCGGCCGAAGAAGCGGCTGTGGTCCGACGCCGGCCGGGGCGAGAAGATCGTCGGGTACGTGGCCGACACCGAACACGGCGAGGCCCAGTTCGTCGCGGACGAGATCGACCGGCTGGTGGACGCCGGCACGACGAAGTACGGGCAGACCGCGGTGTTCTACCGGACCAACGCTCAGTCGCGTGCCTTCGAGGATGTGTTCATCCGGGTCGGACTGCCCTACCGCGTGGTCGGCGGGGTGCGGTTCTACGAGCGCAAGGAGGTCCGCGACGCGATCGGCTACCTCAAGGCGATCGCCAACCTGCACGACGACGTCTCCCTGCGCCGCGTGGTCAACGAGCCCAAGCGGGGGATCGGGGACCGCGCCCAGGAGCAGGTGCAGCACTTCGCGGACCGGGAGCGGATCAGCTTCGGCAGCGCGTTGGAGCGGCTCGACGAGATCGAGGGCCTGGCCACCCGGTCGGCATCGAATCTGCGGGCGTTCGCCACGATGATGGCCGACCACCGCACGATGATGGCCGAGGGTGCCGCGGCCGACGAGATCCTCGCCTCGATCCTGCAGGCCTCCGGCTACGTCGCCGCATTGCGCAACAGCACCGACCTGCAGGACGAGAGCCGACTGGAGAACCTGACCGAGTTCGTCGCGGTGGCCGAGGAGTTCGTCGCCCAGGCACACGTCGTGGACATCGACGACGAGACCGGCCGGCCGATCGACCCGGAGACGGGCGCCCCGCTCGCGGCCGACCCGGACCGGGACGACGATGCCACGGTCACCGACCCACGGGCCGCCGACGCGGAGGCTACCGGGGACCGTACGGACCGACCACGGGTGGCCGGTGAGCTGGGCGGGCTCGGGGCTGGCGCGCCGGAACCGGATGACTCGCTGCCCGCGTTCCTCGAGCGGATCGCGCTGGTCGCCGACGCGGACGCGGTCCCCGAAGGGGATGAGGAGGGTGTCGTCACCCTGATGACGCTGCACACCGCCAAGGGCCTGGAGTTCGACACCGTCTTCCTGACCGGCTTCGAGGACGGCGTCTTCCCGCACATGCGCGCCCTGGAGGACCCCGACGAACTGGAGGAGGAGCGCCGGCTGGCGTACGTGGGGATCACCCGGGCCCGCAAGCGGCTGTTCCTCACCCGGGCGGTGGTGCGGACCCAGTGGGGCCAGCCGTCCTACAACCCGGCGAGCCGGTTCATCGCGGACATGCCCGAGGAGCTGCTCGACTGGCGTCGACTGATCGAGCCGGGCGCGACCTGGGAGATCCGCGCCGCCGGACGGACCTCCTCGGCCCGGGAGCGCACCGAGGGCGGACGGATCTTCGGCTCCGGCCAGGCGCCGCGCGGGCCGCACGTGGACGCAGTCGCGGTCGGCGACCGGGTGCTGCACACCTCGTTCGGGCTCGGCACCGTGACCGGCACCATGGGCGCCGGGCAGAACGCCAAGGCCGACGTCGACTTCGGCTCGCTGGGGGTCAAGCGGCTGTCGCTGCGGCACGCCCCGATGGAGAAGCTCTGAAGCCCTGAGATGATGACGAGCCCGGTCCCTCGCGGGGCCGGGCTCGAGCCGGGATCAGGCGGTGACGGTCAGTGCCTGACGATCAGTGCCTGACGGTCAGAGGGCGACGCCGCGGGCGCGGATCCAGGAGACCGGGTTGGCGGTGGTGTACGGGTCGCCGACGGTCTTGGCGTTCGGGTAGTACTCCCAGTGCAGGTGCGGGCCGAAGGACCGGCCGGTGACACCGACGTAGCCGATCAGCTGCCCCGCGGTGACCTTCTGGCCCACCGCGACGGCCGTCGAGGACATGTGCGCGTAGAGCGTGGCGCCGCCGTCGGCGTGGTCGATGACCACGTGCGTGCCGGCCCAGGAGCCGCCGTTCGGCGTGGCGACGACACCGTCGGCCGCGGCATAGATCGGGGTGCCGATCGGGGCGGGGAAGTCCTGGCCGGTGTGGTAGCGGGCCCACGACCCGACGGCACCGAAGGACGCGCCCAGGGTGTAGCTGCCGGGCTTCAGCGGGGTTGCCCCGCCGCCGCTGGAGGTGGAGATCGAAGCCTGGGCGGCGTTGGCGCTCAAGGTGCCCTGCGGGGCGTTCTTCAGGCGGTCGTTCTGCGAGGAGGCCGCGTTCTTCGAGTCGTTGAGCAAGGCGGAGCGCGAGGCCAGCGCCTTGTCCCGGGAGGCCGTCGACGCGGTGTCGTTTGCCGCGGACAGCTGCTTGGACCGCTCGGTGGCCAACTGGACGCTCATCGCGGCGTCCAGCTCCGTACGGGCCGCCGTACGGGAGGTCTGGTCGGTGGAACGCCCCTCGAGGGCTCCGGACTGCTCGGACGACGTGTCGGTGTTGGCGGCGCCACCACCGTTCGAGGTGTCCTGGGTGCTCGCCGGAGCCGGCTGGGCGACGCTCGGGGAGGACCCGGCGGACTGCTGCCTGGCCTCGACGACGGCCTCGGGGTTCGCGGCCTGGGCGCTGGAGGTCAGGGACACCGCGCCGGCCACGGCCAGGCCGAGGGCCGAGACGGTCAGGGCCGCGAGGCTGGTGTTGAGCGTGTGGCGGTTGTCGTCCGCCTCCTCGGCACCGGCGATCACGGCATAGCGGCCGGATCCGGTGTCGGCGCCGGGCTGCTGGAAGCGGTCACGGAGGGAGGCGAAGGAGTCGCGGGCGGACCCGACGGTCGATCCCTGCGGCTCGTCAGCGACGGCGCGTCGAGGATGCGACGAAGGTGTCGGGATCCGTGACACGTGCTCTCCTTGGTTCGGGTACCCGGGACGGCGCCCGATCCCTCGTGGGTCTCCGGGTGCCGAGCTGAACATAACGGATTGATAAAGCGGGAAACAAATCGGGAGGCCGCCGGGTGGGACCCCCCGGCGTCGGAAGTGGGACGATCCACGACGGGTCGGGCAGGCAAATGTGAAGAAGATCACATTCCCCGTAGGGGGGAGACCGTCCGTGACCTGCCGGGGCGAGGGGCGTTGACCCGTGCCCCCGTTCCGGGTCGCCCTCCGGTCCTGGCGCACTGTCGGGGCGCCGCAGAGAGGGGCGAACTGTTGCCGGGGTCGCCCCCCGCGCCAGGTGGGCCCCGGCTAGGCTATGGCACGTGGATACGAAAGCACCGATCAAAGTGGTAGTCGCCAAGCCCGGCCTTGATGGCCACGACCGGGGGGCCAAGGTTGTCGCCCGCGCCCTTCGTGACGCTGGCATGGAGGTCATCTACACCGGTCTGCACCAGACCCCTGAGCAGATCGTGGCGACCGCGATCGCCGAGGACGCGCACGGCATCGGCCTGTCGGTGCTGTCCGGCGCGCACCTGACCCTCTTCCAGGACGTCATCGAGCAGCTCAAGGAGCAGGACGCCGCCGACATCGTCGTCTTCGGTGGCGGGATCATCCCGGAGGAGGACATCCAGCCGCTCTACGACATGGGCGCCGCGCATATCTTCACCCCTGGCACCACGATGGAGAGCATCGTCGACTGGGTGAAGGAGAACATCCACCCCGAAGCCGCCTGACGGCGACGGCGTACGCGGAACCGGGGGAGTGGCCCGGGCCGCGTCGGCCACGACAAGGATTCCGGCCGGCAGGTCGGTCCCCGCACCGGGGATCGCCTGCCGGCCGTCGCCGTTCCCGGGGGCGTCGTTCAGCGGGCGGTCGGAGGCGTGCGATCGGCCGTGACGGCGCGGGATCGCGCGGTGATCCCGGGGTGCTCCGGGCGGATCCGAGGGGTGGGGTCGGGCCCGAAACGGCCGGGATTAGACTCGACGCCGTTGCATGCCCCGAGCGCCGACGCCGGGGCGAGGGCGGTGCACCGGCGCTGCCCGTCGAGGCGAAAGGATCGCGATGGATCTGTACGAGTATCAGGCCCGCGACCTGTTCGAGTCCTATGGCGTATCGGTGATGCGGGCGCAGACCGCCACCACCCCCGCCGAGGCCCGACAGGTTGCCGAAGAACTCGGATGGCCCGCTGTCATCAAGGCGCAGGTCAAGACCGGCGGGCGTGGCAAGGCGGGCGGCGTGAAGTTGGCCCGGACCGCTGACGAGGCGGAGGAGCTGGCCGGCCAGATCCTCGGGATGGACATCAAGGGCCACACCGTCCACCGGGTGATGGTCACCGAGGGCGCCGACATCGCCGCCGAGTACTACTTCTCCATCCTTGTGGACCGCTCCGAGCGCCGGTACCTGGCGATGTGCTCCCGCAGCGGTGGGATGGACATCGAAACCCTGGCCGTCGAGCACCCCGACCAGTTGGCCCGGGTGGCGATCAGCCCGCTGGTCGGCATCGATGCCGCCAAGGCCGCCGAGATCGCCGCGGCGGCCGGCTTCGCCGAGGCTGATCGCCCGGCCCTGGAGGCCATCTTCCAGAAGCTGTGGGAGGTCTTCCGCGACGAGGACGCCACCCTGGTCGAGGTCAACCCGCTGATCAAGGCCGGTGACGGCTCGATGATCGCGCTGGACGGCAAGATCACCCTGGACGACAACGCCTCCTTCCGGCACCCGGCGCACGAGGCGCTGGCCGACAGGTCGGCGGTCGACCCGCTGGAGCAGAAGGCGCGCGAGCAGGGCCTCAACTACGTCAAGCTCGACGGCAACGTCGGTGTCATCGGCAACGGTGCGGGCCTGATGATGAGCACCCTCGACGTCGTGGCGTACGCCGGGGAGGAACTGCCCGGCAAGCCGCGTCCGGCGAACTTCCTCGACATCGGTGGCGGCGCCTCCGCCGAGGTGATGGCCAACGGCCTGTCGCTCATCCTGTCCGATGCCGACGTGAAGAGCGTCTTCGTCAACGTGTACGGCGGCATCACCTCCTGCGAGCAAGTGGCCCAGGGCATCGTGCAGGCGCTCGAACTGCTCGGCGAGCGGGCGAACAAGCCGCTGGTGCTGCGTCTCGACGGCAACAACACCGCCGGCGGACGCCAGGTGCTGCGCAAGGCGCGTGAGCGGCTGGCCGGTGTCGTGGTCATCGCCACCACCATGGACGGCGGCGCCCGGATGGCCGCACAGCTGGCGGCCGGCGTGGCCACCGTCGAAGAACTTCGCGATGCCCCGGAAGGCAAGAACTGATGACCATCCTTATCGACTCGAACTCCAAGATCGTCGTCCAGGGCCTCACCGGCTCCGAGGGCCGCAAGCACGGCCAGCTGATGCTGGCCTCCGGCGCCCGGGTCGTCGCGGGCACCAACCCGAAGAAGGCCGGCCAGTCGCTGGACTTCTCCTGGGCCGGCGGCCACGCCTCCGTACCGATCCGGGCGACCGTGGCCGAGGCCATGGAGAAGGACGGGGCCAACGTCTCGGTCATCTTCGTCCCGGCCAAGTTCACCAAGGGCGCGGTGATGGAGGCCGTGGACGCGGGGGTCCCGCTGATCGTCGTGATCACCGAGGGTGTCCCGGTCCACGACACCGCGGAGTTCTACACGTACGCCAAGGAGAAGGGCACCAGCCGCATCCTCGGCCCGAACTGCCCCGGTATCCAGTCCCCCGGCGAGTCCAACGCGGGGATCATCCCGTCGGGCATCACGGGCCCCGGCCCGATCGGCCTGGTCTCGAAGTCGGGCACCCTGACGTACCAGATGATGTTCGAGCTGCGCGAGATCGGCATCTCCACCGCCGTCGGCATCGGTGGCGACCCGATCATCGGCACCACCCACGTGGAGGCGCTGGAGGCGTTCGAGGCCGATCCTGAGACCAAGGTCATCGTGATGATCGGCGAGATCGGCGGCGACGCCGAGGAGCGCGCCGCGGTCTACATCAAGGAGCACGTGACGAAGCCGGTCGTGGCGTACGTCGCCGGCTTCACCGCCCCGAAGGGTAAGACGATGGGCCACGCCGGTGCCATCGTCTCCGGCTCCGCGGGCACCGCGCAGGCCAAGAAGGAGGCCCTGGAGGCCGTCGGCGTACGGGTCGGCAACACCCCGTCGCAGACCGCAGAACTGGCCAAGGAGCTGATCACCGAGCTGGGTCTGTGAGACTCTGACCGGTCGTCGGCGACCACGTCGGCAACACCACGAGAGGGGCTCCTGGGATTTCCCCGGGAGCCCCTCTCGTGGTGTCCGGCGTGTGTCTCGTGCGTGTGGGTCGCGTACGGCGCCCCGTCCGGCCCGCTCGAACAGTGCTACAGGGTGAGGCTGAACCGTACGCCGGCGCGGTCGCCGATCGACTTCCACTGCCCGTTGTCGAAGTCGAACGAGTCGCCGGTCGGCGCCAGCAGGTAGATCACGGTGTTGTCGATCTGGACCAGCGCGAGGCGGTACTTCTGCTTCGAGGTCTGGTTGACCTGCTGGGTGACGACCCAGGTGCGGCCCGTGACGTCCTTGCCGCCGGCGCCCTTGGTGCCGACGTCGTCGGTCTTCTGCACCTTGGCGGTCAGCATCGCCTTCTCGCAGCCGTCGATCGACCCGCTGACGTCCTTGACCAGGGAGTCCGCGGAGGCCCGGTCGGGGAAGGTGAGCACGTACTCGTCCACGCCGAAGGTCTGCGGCGCCGCGGCGTCCTCCTGCAGCAGGTAGGCCCGGTGCTTGCGCGCCGTCGGGCCGGCCACGTTGGCCAGGTCCTTGCCCTCGCACTGGCTGCCGATGAAGTCGAAGCTCGTCGACGGGTCGGTCGCCCCCCAGCGTCCGGTCCCGGCGGTGATCCGGGGAAAATCCGCGGTCGCCAGGAACTCGGGGTCGGTCGCCGTCTTCGGAGGGACCCCGGAGGCCGCGGTCGGGTCCGTCGGGCAGGTCCCGCCGGCCGCCTGGCAGGTGTGACCCACGGCGGTGCCGAGGAGACCGGCGACCACGGCCCCGTCCGGGGTGGTGTTCGGCTTGCTGGCGTCGACGACGGTGATCACCGAACCGCTGCGGCTCAGCATCACCGTGTGGTGGACCGAGGTCTTGTCCTGCACGGTCGCGGACACACCGGCGGAGCTGTCGCCGACGTTGCTCACCGTCCAGCCGCCCTCCAGGTAGCTGACCGGGCGCTCGCAGCCACCCAGTTGGGCCGTCCAGATCGCAGCGGCCGTGGTGGCGTCCTGCACGGAGCCGAACTGGAAGGCCTCGTTGAGCAGGTTGGTGTTGGCGTCGCCACCGCCCTGGATGTTGCGGACCATGGTGGCCTGGGGCAGCGGAACGCCCTGGGCGTCGGTGGTCAGGCAGTTGGGCCGCGGGGTGTTCGAGTCGGCCCGGGTCTGGGTGAGCGTCTCGGTCCAGGTCGTCCCGCCGTCGAGCCGCTGGGCGTCGGCGGCGGTCAGCAGCGATGCCGCCGAGAGGATCGGGGCACCCGTGAAGGTCTGCGTTCCGGTCGCGGTCGGGCCGGAGGTGCGGGCCCGGAACAGCACCGTCGTGACGACGACGCCGATCACGACCACGAGCGCGATCGCGCCGATGACGATGTTGCGCCGGGTGAGCCATTCGCTGAACCCACCCCCGCCGTCCATGGCACGCGACGGGCCCTTTCCGCGCGGCGGCGTCCCGCCCCCGCCGGTGGCCGGCGCCGGGGCGGGCGGCGTGGAGACCCCGGACGCAGCGGGCCGGGTCGGTGACGCGGCTCCCGCGCCGGGACCGGCCGAGTCGCCGGAGGCGGCGACGGCCGGGATGCCGCTGGTGGTCTCCGCGGCCGTGATCGTCCCGGTCGTGTCGACCGCCCGGCTCAACCCGGTGGTGTCGTCCGTACGTCCGGTCGTCGGGGAGCCGGGGGACGTCTCCGGGGTGGTTGGCGAGGCGGACGGGGTGCCCGGCGGGCGCCACATCTCCTGCTCGGCGGTGATGGCGGCGGTGATGCCGGTCTCGGTCAGCGACTGCGGAAGGTCGGGGGCCGGGGCCGGCGACTGCCGGGACCGGCGGGACGGACGGTCCGGCGAGGCCGGAGTCGACGCGGGCGGCGTCGGGGCCGGCGTGACGGCCGTCTGCGGCGAGGCCTGCGGAGCGGGTGTTGCGCTCGCTGCCGGGGCGGCGGGAGATGTGGGGGGCGGAGGCGTCGGTCCGTCCGGGCCCGTCGGGGTGGTCCCGGCCGGCGGCGTCGTCGGGGCGGCCGTCCGCCACGGGCTCGCGGCGCGGGCGGGGCCCGACGGGCTGGTGGGGCTGGTCGGCAGTCCCGGCGCACTCTGGGCCGGGGTGACGCCGGTCGTCCACGGCGAGGTCGGGGTCTGGGCCGGGGTGAAGCCGGTGGTCCACGGCGAGGGCTGGCCGGACGGGCCGGAGGTCGGCTGGGCGGGTCCCGCGCTGCGTTGCGGTCGCGGCTCGGAGCCGCGGAGCGGCCCGGTGGGGCTGGTGGGACTCAGCGGCCGGTCGGGGCTCCCCGGTCGGTAGGGACTGGTGCTCTGATAGGGGGTGGCGCTGCGCGCCGGGGCCGGATCTGCCGAGGGGGTCGTGGGCCGGGCCGGACTCGTCGGCTCCGCGGGGCCGGTCTCGGCCGCGCGGGCCTGGCCGGGCAACGGGCCGAGGGAACGGCGGGCGCGCTGGGGGCCTTCGCCGGGGGCGTTCTCGGGGCGCTTGGGACCTTCCTCGGGCGGCGGGGAGGCCGCACGACGGGGCCGAGGCACCTCGGGTACGTTGTCGTCCACTTCAGTCCTTCCGGTCCTGCCTGCCGATCCGGTGGGCCGAACGGAGCCGGGGGGCGGCGGATCGACACCTGGCGGCACCGTCGCGACGCATCATTCCGGACGGTCACTGGTCGTTTCGACATTACCCGGTGGGGCGTGTCTTGTGCGACCCATCCCCTCCTCGCAGGACAGCATGGACACCGACATGAGCCAGAACCGGAACATCCCACCCCGTACCCGTCCGGACCTCGGCAGGCCCGTCGGGACCCGCCGTACGCCCCGGGACGGCCGTGCCCGTACCCCCGACCCGCAACGCGACGACGTCGTCGAGGGCGTCACCGGCGTACGGCCGGAGCTGCCGCCCACGGAGGTGCCGTTGGCGACCACCGCGCGGCGGCCCGGCTGGCTGGGTGTCCCGGGGATCGCCGTCCTGGCCGCGGGGATCGGCTGGGTCGCCGTCACGGCCCTGGCCTCGCTGGCCTGGCTGACCGCCCCGGTCGGATCGTACGGAGCCGTGCTGGCCACCTCGACCCAGGTCTGGCTGGCCGGCCACGGTGCCGGCCTGTACCTCGGCGGCACCCGGTGGACCTTGGTCCCGTACGGCCTGACCCTGATGCTGCTCTGGCTGGTGGCGCTGGTGAGCGGGGAGGTGATGCGCCGGCAGCCGACCGCCGAGGAGACGCCGGCCCCGATCCGGCTGCTGCGTGGCGGGTCGGTCGCGCTGCTGTACGCGGCCGTCGTGGGCGTCGTGGGGCTCGCCATCGGCAGTCCCGGACAGGGCGCCCGGGGGTTCGGTGGCGCGTTCGTGGTCGCCGCGCTGGCAGTCTGGTGGGCGCGGGCCCGGATCTCCGGCTGGCACCTGGGCACCTGGTGGCCCGGCCGGTTGCGGCCGCTGCCGCGGGCACTGGCCGTCGGCCTGCTCACGCTCACCGTCGTGGGGTCGGCCGTGCTGGTCACCGGCCTGGTCATCCACCGGGGCCAGTTGGCGGTCCTCACCAACGCCCTCGGTGGTGGCGCTTTCGGCAGCCTCGCGGCGATCCTCGCCCAGCTGGTGTACCTGCCCACCTTCGTCGTGTGGGCCGTCAGCTACGCCCTGGGTGCCGGGTTCGAGCTCGGTGACGGCTCGCTGGTGGCGCCCAGCGACACCCGTCTCGGCCTGCTGCCGGGCTGGCCGATCACCGCCGCCCTCCCGGGGGCCGGGGCGGGCAGCTACCTCGACCTGCTGTGGCTGGCCGGCGGGGTGGCCGCCGGTGGCCTGGCTGCCTGGGTGTACCTGCGCGATGCCCGCTGGACCCGGCCCGACACCGGCACGGTGCTGGGGGGCGGCGTGGGACTGCTGTTGGGGCTCGTCGTGGCGGGGATCGGACTCCTCGCCCGGGGCGACCTGGGGGTTTCCCGGCTGGTCGGACTGGGGCCGCGGCCGCTGGAGCTGCTGGTGCTGGCGGTCACCCTCGCCACCTGTGGTGGGTTGCTCACCGGACTGGGGGTCGGCATCGGCCGCTGGCTGGGCGCCCGCCGGACCGCCCGCGCGGCCGCGCCGGTCGAGGTGGCCGGGACCCTGCTGGGGCCGGGCGAACTGCGGGGGCCCGACCTTCCCTCCCTGGACCCGTCGACCGCGTCGTCATCGGCCGGTCCCGTCGATCCGTCCCCGGGGACGGACCAGGCTGACCCGCGGGGCGCGGCTGAGTAGGCTGCCCCCGTGGCGTTCTCGGTTGTCGTCCTCGTGTCCGGCTCGGGCACGCTGTTGCAGTCCCTGCTCGAGGCCTGTGCCGACCCCGACTGGGCCGCGGCCCACGACGTCCGGGTGGTCGCCGTCGGTGCCGACCGGGAGAGCGCGTACGGGCTGGAACGTGGCCGCGCCGCCCGGATCCCGACCTTCGTCGTCCCGCTGCGCAAGGGCGACGACCGGGCGGTCTGGGACCGTACGCTCACCGACACCGTCGCCTCGTACGCCCCGGACCTGGTGGTCAGCGCGGGTTTCATGAAACTCGTCGGCCCCGCCTTCCTGGAACGCTTCGGCGGCCGGATGATCAACACCCACCCGGCGCTGCTGCCGTCCTTCCCCGGCACGCACGGACCCCGCGACGCCCTGGCGTACGGCGTCAAGGTCTCCGGCGCCACCGTGTTCTTCGTCGACGAGGGCGTCGACACCGGGTCGATCATCGCCCAGGCGGCCGTCCCGGTGCTCCCCGACGACACCGTCGAGACCCTGCACGAGCGGATCAAGGTCGAGGAACGGCGCCTGCTCGTCGAGGCCGTCGCCGACCTGGCCGACAGTGCCCGGCGGGCCGGCAGCGCCACCCCGCCCGCCTGAGCCGCCGCCCCCAGCGCCGGACGGGTCGAGCCCGCCCCCGGACCGGCCCGCAACGTCCACCGTCCCGACCCCCCACGGAAGAAGGTCCGATGTCCGCAACGCCCGAGCGGCTCCCCATCAAGCGAGCCCTGGTGTCCGTCTACGACAAGACAGGTCTGGAGGAGCTCGGCCGCGCCCTGGCCACCGCCGGCGTCGAAGTCGTCTCGACCGGCTCCACCGCGAAGAAGCTCGCCGCGGCCGGCGTCCCGGTCATCCCGGTCGAGGATGTCACCGGCTTCCCGGAGTGCCTCGACGGCCGGGTCAAGACCCTGCACCCGAAGATCCACGCCGGCATCCTCGCTGACCGGCGCCTGCAGTCCCACCGCGACCAGTTGGTCGAGCTCGGCGTGGCCCCGTTCGATCTGGTCGTGTCCAACCTCTACCCGTTCCGGGAGACGGTCGCCTCCGGCGCCACCCCCGACGAGTGCGTCGAGCAGATCGACATCGGTGGGCCGTCGATGGTGCGGGCCGCCGCCAAGAACCACCCCAGCGTCGCGATCATCACCTCCGCCGGCCAGTACGCGGATCTCGAGCGGGCCCTCGGCGAGGGCGGGTACACGCTCGCCGAGCGCCAGCAGCTCGCGGCGGCGGCCTTCGTGCACACCGCCGAGTACGACATCGCGGTCGCCTCCTGGATGGGCTCGGTGCTCACCGACTCCTCCGCGGGTGACGGCTTCCCGGCCTGGGTCGGCGGCTCCTGGATCAAGCAGGGCGCCCTGCGCTACGGAGAGAACTCCCACCAGGCGGCGGCGCTGTACGCCAGCCAGGACGGGCCGCAGGGCCTGACCCAGGCCGTGCAGCACCACGGCAAGGAGATGTCATACAACAACTACACCGACGGTGACGCCGCCTACCGGGCCGCGTACGACTACGACGAGCCGGCCGTCGCGATCATGAAGCACGCCAACCCGTGCGGCATCGCCGTCGGCACCGACATCGCCGACGCGCACGCCAAGGCCCACGAGTGCGACCCGCTGTCCGCCTACGGCGGCGTGATCGCCACCAATCGCCCGGTCTCGGTCGCGATGGCCGAGAAGGTCAAGGACATCTTCACCGAGGTGCTGATCGCCCCCGGCTACGAGGACGGCGCCCTGGAGATCCTGTCGGCGAAGAAGAACATCCGCCTGCTCACCGCCCCCGCGTACGCCCACCGGCCGGTCGATCTGCGGCCGATCTCCGGCGGTGCGCTGCTGCAGCACCCCGACCGGATCGACGCCGAGGGCGACGACCCGGCCAACTGGGAACTCGTCGCCGGCGAGGCCGCCGACGACACCACCCTGCGCGACCTCGTGTTCGCCTGGAAGGCCTGCCGCTCGGTGAAGTCGAACGCCATCCTGCTGGCCAGCGGCGGTGCCTCCGTCGGTGTCGGCATGGGCCAGGTCAACCGCGTCGACTCCTGCAGGCTCGCCGTCGAGCGGGCCGGTGACCGGGCCGTCGGGTCGGTCGCGGCCTCCGACGCGTTCTTCCCGTTCAGCGACGGGCCGCAGATCCTGATCGACGCCAAGGTCAAGGCGATCGTGCAGCCCGGCGGCTCGATCCGTGACGAGCAGACCATCGAGGCCGCCAAGGCCGCCGGGGTGACGATGTACTTCACCCGGACCCGGCACTTCTTCCACTGAGCACCCCGCGGGCAGCGCCCGCCGGGCACGGTCGGGTCCCCCTCCGGGGTGGGCCCGACCGCTCCGTTCCCGGCCGCCTGCCGATGTCGGTCGGGTCGTCGGTGGGCCCGTCGGTCCGGCGCGGTCGGGGACACTAGGCTGTTCGCGTGCGGCGGACGGCCCCGGACGTACGTCACACCTCGACCACCCGGCGGAGGAGGAGCCCGATGACGGCAACGAAGATGGACGGCAAGATCGCCGCGGCGGCGATCAAGGAGGACCTCAAGGCCCGCGTGGCCGCCCTCGTCGAGAAGGGCGTCACCCCCGGCCTCGGCACCGTGCTGGTCGGGGACGACCCGGGAAGCCACGCGTACGTCCGCGGCAAGCACCGCGACTGCGCCGAGGTCGGCATCGCCTCCATCCGCGTCGACCTACCGGAGGACACCACCGCCGAGCGGCTCGCCGAGGAGATCGCCCGGCTCAACGAGGATCCCGCCTGCACCGGCTACATCGTGCAACTGCCGCTGCCGGCCCACCTGGACGACAACTGGGCCCTCGAGCAGATCGACCCGGACAAGGACGCGGACGGCCTGCACCCGACGAACCTCGGCCGGCTGGTGCTCGGCGTCGAGGCGCCGCTACCCTGCACTCCCCGCGGCATCGTCGACCTGTTGCGCCGCAACGACGTCGGGCTGAAGGGCGCCGAGGTCTGCATCGTCGGCCGCGGGACGACCGTGGGCCGCCCGCTCGGCCTGCTGCTGACCCGCCGCACCGAGAACGCCACCGTGACGCTGTGCCACACCGGCACCCGTGACCTCGCCGCGCACACCCGCCGGGCCGACATCGTCGTGGGCGCCGCCGGCAGCCCCGGTCTGATCACCGCCGAGATGATCAAGCCCGGTGCCGTGCTGGTCGACGTCGGGATGACCCGGACCGACGCCGGCCTGGTCGGCGACTTCGATCCGTCCGTGTGGGAGGTCGCCTCGAAGGTGGCCCCGACGCCCGGCGGCGTCGGCCTGATGACCCGGGCGATGCTGCTGGCCAACGTGGTCGAGCGGGCGGAGAAGCTCGCCCGGTGAACCGGACCGCTGCCGGGGACGGCCCCGGGGACACGCCGTTCGGTGACCGGGACACGCCCTTCGGGTCGCCCGACACGCCGCTCGGGGCCTCCGGTCACGACGATCCAGCCCGGGACGAGGATGCCGTCCGGGCCTCGACCCCTGCACCGACGACGTCGCCACCTCCGGGGGACCCGGACGCGCCGATCATCCCCGATCCGCCCGCACCGGGGACCCTGCCGCCGGCCGGGGTGCCCTTCACCGGCAAAGAACGTCTCCGCCGTGATCCCGGGCTCGGCTGGGCCTGGCTGGCGATCGTCGTGGCGATCATGGCCGCGGGCGTGGTCCTCATCGCGCTCGGACTGTGGCAGGCCGGTAGCTGCCTGATCGGGGGCGCCATGATCGTCGGCGCCGTGATGCGCTTCAGCATCCCCTCCCGGGAGATCGGGCTGCTGCGCGTCCGCGGCCGGATCTTCGACGGCCTGTGGATGCTCGCCATCGGGATCGGCATCATCGCGATGGTGCTCGCGCGCTCCTGACGTCGCGGGGGGTGCTCGCCCGCTCCTGACGTCGGGGGGGGTGCTCGCCCGCTCCTGACGTCGCGGGGGAGTCACTTAGGCCAGGGACGCGAGAGGGGTGGGAGCCCGAAGGCACCCACCCCTCTCACGTTGCCCAGACACGCCGTTGTGACCGGGAAGCTCGGAGGCTCAGACGAGACCCAACTCGTGGACCGCGGCCCGCTCGTTCTCCAGCTCCTCGATGGTGGCGGCAAGCTTGGCCTTGCCGTAGTCGCTGAATTCGAGACCCTGGACGATCTCGTAGTCACCGTTCTTGGTGGTGCACGGCATGCCGAAGGTCAGGCCCTCCGGGACCCCGTACGACCCGTCGGAGGTCACGCCCATGGTGACCCAGTCGCCCTCGGGCGAGCCGAGCAGCAGGTCGTGCATGTGCTGCACCGTGGCGTTGGCGGCCGAGGTGGCCGACGAGGCACCGCGCGCCTCGATGATCGCGCCGCCGCGCTTGGCGACACGCGGGATGAAGGTGTTCTCCAGCCACTCCGCATCGTCGACCACCTCGATCGCCGGCTTGCCGGCGATGGTGGCGTTGGTGATGTCGGGGTACTGGGTGTCGGAGTGGTTGCCCCAGACGACGACCCGCTCGATGTAGCTGACCGAGAAGCCGGTCTTCTTGGCCAGCTGCGCGATCGACCGGTTGTGGTCCAGGCGCATCAGCGAGGTGAACCGGGTGGCCGGTACGTCCGGCGCATGGGTCCGGGCGATCAGGGTGTTGGTGTTGGCCGGGTTGCCGGTCACCAGGACGCGGACGTTGTCAGCGGCATGGTCGTTGATGGCCTTGCCCTGCGGGGCGAAGATGGCGCCGTTGGCGGCGAGCAGGTCGGAGCGGTTCATGCCCTTGCCGCGCGGGCGGGCGCCGACCAACAGGCAGATGTTGGCACCGTCGAAGGCGACGTTGGGGTCGTCGGACAACTCCACGTTGGCGACCAGCGGCGACGCGCAGTCCTCGATCTCCATCGCGACACCCTCGAGTGCCTTCATCGCCGGGGTGATCTCCAGCAGACGCAGCTCGATGGGGGTCTTCCCGAGGAGCTGACCCTGGATGATGCGGAACAGGAGGCTGTAGGCGATGTGACCGGCACCGCCGGTGACAGCCACCTTCACGGGGGCTTGAGACACGGTGAACTCCCTTGTCGGTTGTCGTGGCGCGCACCCGGGGTCCGGGTCCGTACGTGCCTGACGCTAGCACCCCCCGAATTGCCTCCGAGGGGGTGGAGGGGGTCTACGCGTTGTTGCCACTTCAATGGTCTGACCACGCGTTGTTGCTGGGGAAGCGCGGCACCGGCGTGGTGGGCGCCACAGCGGTCCGTCGGCCCCTCGAGCGCCCGTCGGCGCGGTCCCGCACCCGCCCTGTCCGGGGGTGATCGAGTCCGCCGCGATGCTGTCCCGCAGTCGCCGGGCCACCGCTTCGCTGCCGGCCGCCGGTGCCCGGCAGCCGAACGGAACGACGGCGGCTGCGTGGGGGGCCGTACGGGCGGCCCCGCCTACTGGAAGACGATCGTCCGGATGCCGTCGAGGAGCACCCGGTGCTCGGAGAACAGCCGCACCGCCTGCGACAGCGTCCGCGACTCGACGTCCTGGCCGATCGCCATCAGCTGTCGCGGCGAGTCGGAGTGGTCGACCCGGACGACGTTCTGCTCGATGATCGGCCCCTCGTCGAGGTCCGCGGTGACGAAGTGCGCGGTGGCGCCGATCAGCTTGACGCCGCGGGCGTGGGCCTGGCGGTACGGGTTGGCGCCCTTGAAGCCCGGCAGGAACGAGTGGTGGATGTTGATCGCCCGGCCCCGCAGGAAGTCGCAGAGCTCGGGGGAGAGGATCTGCATGTAGCGGGCCAGCACCACCAGCTCGATGCCCTGCTCCTCGACCACCTGCATCACCCGGCGTTCGAAGTCGGCCTTGTTCTCCGGGATGACGTAGTGCGACTCGAACGGGACGTGGTAGAAGTCGGACAGCTGACGCAGGTTGTCGTGGTTCGCCATCACCAGCGGTACGTTCACCGACAACTGCCCGGCGTGCTGGCGGTAGAGCACGTCCTGCAGGCAGTGCCCGGCCCGCGACGCCAGGATCAGGGTCTGGACCGGACGCCCGACGACGTCGATCTGCCAGTCGGCCTCCAGTTCCCGCGCCACCGGTGTGAGCTGCGCGATGATCGCGTCACGCGGCTGCGCGGTGGCGAACTGCAGCCGGATGAAGAAGTTGCCGGTGTCCAGGCTGGAGAACTGCTGCAGCTCGGTGATGTTGCCCTCGGCACCCACCACCGCACCCGACACCTTGTGCACGATGCCCGGCCGGTCCTTGCAGCTCAACGTGACCACCCACTGGTCGGCGGTCTCGTCGAACCCTGTTGCCACGTTCTGCCCCTCGCTCACCCCGTCAGGCTAGCCGACCGTGACGTACGCCATGCGCAGGTCCGTCCCCGCCCTGCCCCCTCGGGGCACGCTTGGGGGAGACTGGGTTACCGCTGGGCGCGGCGGCCGGACCCGTCGGACCCATCACCCTGAGGAGCCGCTGATGTCCACGAGCCCTACCCGTCGCCGTGTGCGGGCCGGCGTGGGCGCGCTCTGCCTCGCCGGCACCGTCCTCGGTTGCACCCCGGCCGCGGTCGCCCTGCGCGCGGCCGACCGGACCAGCACGCCGATCAAGCACGTCGTCGTCATCTACCAGGAGAACGTCTCCTTCGACCACTACTTCGCCACCTACCCGAACGCCGCCAACGCCCCCGGGGAGACGCTGCAGGGCAGCGGGGTGTCCGCACCGGCCTTCCGGGCCGCAGCCGACACCCCTGCCGGCCTCGACACGTTGCAGGCCGCCGGACTGCTCGTTTCGACCAACCCGAACAGCGTGCAGCCGTTCCGGCTCACCCCCGGCCAGGCCGTCACCTGCGACCAGGACCACAACTACAGCCACGAGCAGGCGGCCTTCAACGGCGGCTCGATGGATCGGTTCGTCGAGAACACCACCGGCGACGACTGCGCCTCGACCCCCCACGCGTACGGCACCGATGGCCTCGTGATGGGCTACTACGACGGCAACACCGTCACCGGGCTGTGGAACTACGCCCAGCATTACGCGATGAGCGACAACTCCTACAGCACCGTCTTCGGACCCTCGACGCCGGGCGCGCTGAACCTCGTCTCCGGGCAGACCCACGGGGTGCGCGCGTGGCAGGCCGACGGCGTCACCCCGGTCCCGCCGACCGCCGGCGACCCGATGGTGCGCGTCCCCGACGCCGACGGAGTGGGGACCGTGATCAACGACCCCGACCCGGTCTTCGACGACTGCTCGAACGACTCCCACGCCTCGACGAACACCCTGGCCTCGATGGACGGCCGCAACATCGGTGACCTGCTCAACGACAAGGGCGTCAGCTGGGGCTGGTTCCAGGGCGGCTTCCGGCCGACGACCGAGGCGACCTCGACCACGCCGGCCGCCTGCCGGAGCTCGCACACCAACGTCGCCGGCAACACGGTGACCGACTACTCGCCGCACCACCAGCCGTTCCAGTATTACCGGTCGACCTCGAACCCGCACCACCTCGCGCCGGCCGACGACGCGGAGATCGGTCACAGTGGCCGGGCCAACCACCAGTACGACCTGACCGACTTCGACAAGGTGGTCGACACCGACACCATGCCGGCCGTCAGCTTCCTCAAGGCGAGCATGTACCAGGACGGCCACGCCGGGTACTCCGACCCGCTGGATGAGCAGGCCTTCCTGGTCAGGACCGTCAACCGGATCCAGCAGTCCCGGAACTGGCGCGACACCGCGGTCGTGATCGCCTATGACGACTCCGACGGCTGGTACGACCACGCGAAGGCCCCGGTCGTGAACGCCTCCGACTCCGCCGACGACGCCGCCTGGTGCAAGGCTGCGGCCGCCGCCGGCACCCCGGTGCTGGGCGGCCACCAGGACCGTTGCGGGTACGGCCCGCGCCAGCCCCTTCTGGTCATCTCGCCGTACGCGAAGCCCGGCTACGTCGACCACACCCTGACCGACCAGACCTCGATCCTGCGCTTCGTCGAGGACAACTGGGGCACCGGCCGGATCGGCGACTCCTCGTTCGACGCCCGGGCCAATGCCCTCGACGGCCTGTTCGACGTCGGCCGACGGCTCGCGCCGACGGTGCTGCTCGACCCGACCACCGGGACGATCACCTCCGTCACCCGGGCGGACGGATAGGGCACCGGCTCCGACCGCCGGCCCACCGGATCAGAGGTTGTGACGCTCGTAGGCCGGCTCACGGGTGCCCTCGATGGCCGCGCACAGCCGCACCGTGTCGACCGCCGCCCGGGTGTCGTGCATCCGGATCACCCGTGCCCCCTGCTGGATGCACCAGGTGGCCGCCACCACCGAGCCGTACGTACGCTCGTCGCGCTCCCGCCCGAGGGCCTCGCCGATGAAGTCCTTGTTGGACACCGCCGCCAGCGTCGGCAGGCCGAGCGCGACCACCTCGCCGAACCGCCGGGTCAGTTCCAGGGTGTGGCGGGTGTTCTTGTTCAGGTCGTGGCCCGGGTCCAGGATGATCTGCTCGTCGCGGACGCCCAGCGTACGGGCCCGCTCGAGCCGGCTGGCCAGGAACGCCACGACCTCGCTCACCACGTCGTCGTACTGCGGCCGCGGGTGGTGGGCGTGCGGCGCGGCCAGGCAGTGGGTGATGATCAGCGTGGCCCCGGTCGACGCGGCGAGCTCCGCCAGGTCCGGATCGGCCAGCCCCGAGGTGTCGTTGATCACCGCCGCGCCGGCCGCGAGCGCCCGCTCGGCGACCCCCGGCCGGGTGGTGTCGACCGAGATCACCACATCACTGGCTGCGGCGACCCGTTCGACCACCGGCACGACCCGGTCGATCTCCTCCGCCTCCGACACCTCCGGGGTGTCCGGCGAGAACGGCACCCCGCCGATGTCGACCCAGTCCGCGTCCTCGGCCGCGGCGGCCAGCGCCGCCTGCACGGCAGCATCGAGCAGGAACGTACGACCCCGGTCCCAGAACGAGTCCGGCGTACGGTTCACCACCGCCATCACGGCCGCCTGCCGATCGAAGTCGAACGTCCGCCGACCGATGGTCCGGACGCCGTAAGGGGGAAAAGTCGTCACGCCAGCGATTGAAACAGAAACGTCGTCGGTCGCGGCGCCGTCTCCCACCGTGGCAGGCGAACGGGGCTGGCCGGTGATCAGAGGGTGGCGGCGCGGCCGGGCTGGACGACCTTCCAACCGGCGGCGGTCCAGCGGCGCCGGTCCAGCTTGAGGCGCCCGTCGATGACCAGCGGGTTCGCCACCAGCGGGAGCAGCTCGGCGGGCTCGAGCTGGCGGAACTCCTCCCACTCGGTCAGGTGCAGCACCACCTCGGCCCCGGCCAGGGCCTCCCGGGCCGATCCGGCCGCGTGCAGCAGCCCGTCGCCCACCTCGGCCTGCGGGTCGTACACCCACACGTCGCCGCCGCGCCCGGCCAGGTCCCGGGCGACGGTCAGCGCGGGGGAGTTGCGGGTGTCGTCGGTGCCGGGCTTGAACGCGGCGCCGAGCACCGCGACCCGGCGCCCGGTGATGTCTCCGCCGAGCTCGGCGACCGCGAGGTCGGCCACAGCGCTGCGCTGGCCCGCGTTGATGGCCTCCACGGAGCCGAGCAGGCCCGACAGTTCGCCGACGCCGAGCTGCTCGGCCCGGACGGCCAGCGCCCGGACGTCCTTGGGCAGGCAGCCGCCACCGAAGCCGAGCCCGGCGTTGAGGAACTCCCGCCCGATCCGTCGGTCGTGACCGAGCGCGTCGGCCAGTTGCAGGACGTCGCCGCCGGCGGCCTGGCACATCCGCGCCATCGCGTTGATGAACGAGATCTTGGTGGCGAGGAAGCTGTTCGCGGCCGCCTTGATCAGCTCCGCTGTCTGCAGGTCGCACTCGATCACCGGGGTGTCCTCGCTGATCGGGATCGCGTACACCCGCCGCATCAGCTCGAGCGCGCCGGGGGACCGGGCACCGAGCACGATCCGGTCGGGCCGCAGGCTGTCCTCCACGGCGTGTGCCTCGCGGAGGAACTCCGGGTTCCACACGACCTCCACCGGTTCCCGGGACGGCGCCAGCGCGTCGAGGCGCGCCTGGACCAGTCGTGCGGTGCCGACGGGCACGGTCGACTTGCCCACCACGAGGGCGGAGGTGGTCAGCCGCGGGGCGAGCGACTCGACCACCGACCAGACCTCCGCCAGGTCGGCGGCCCCGTCCTCGCCCTGGGGCGTGCCGACACAGATGAAGTGCACGTCGGCCCAGTCGGCAATCTCGTCGTAGTCGGTGGTGAACCGCAACCGGTCGGTGCTGCCGGCGACCCCCTGCACGTGCTTGCGCAGCAGCGGTTCCAGGCCGTCCTCGAAGATCGGCGAGCGGCCGGCGTCGAGGGTGGCGACCCGGCCGGGCACGACGTCGACGCCGATCACCCGGTGGCCGAACTCGGCCATCGCAGCGGCGTGGGCCGCGCCGAGGTAGTTGGTGCCGATGACACTGATCCGCAGCGACATGGTGGCCGACCGCCCTCCCGGTATCCTGTGCGGGTGATGGATGACCACAGTATCGGCGCCTTCCCGCCCGGGCGTCCGGTCGGACCCGAGTTCCGGCCGGCGCGGTGGGGAGGCGAGCTCGGATGAACCCCCTGGTCGGTGAGATTCTCCTGGTCCTGTTCTTCACGCTCTGCGGCGGCTTCTTCTCGGCAGCCGAGATGGCGCTCATCTCGCTGCGGGAGAGCCAGATCAAGCAGCTGCGCAGCCGTGGCCAGCGGGGCCGCAAGGTGGCCCACCTGGCCGCCGACCCCGGCCGGTTCCTCTCGGCGGTCCAGGTCGGCGTGACGCTGTTCGGCTTCCTGTCGTCCGCCTTCGGCGGCGCGACCATCGCCGGGCGGCTCACGCCCGTCCTGGAGGGCATCGGCGTGCCGGCCGGGGTCGCCTCGACGATCTCGCTGGTGCTGATCACCATCGTCATCTCGTACGTGTCGATCGTGCTCGGCGAGCTGACCGCGAAGCGGCTGGCGATGCAGCGCGCGGAGACGTTCGCGATGGCCCTGGGGCCGACGGTCGACGGGATCGCCCGGGCCGCCCGACCGGTGATCTGGCTGCTCGAGGTCTCCACCAACGCGCTGGTCCGGCTGCTCGGCGGCCGTCCCGACGCCGCCCGCGAGGAGGTCTCGGAGGAGGAGCTGCGGTCGCTGGTGTCCGACGCCGCCACCCTCGGCGACGAGGAGCGCCGGATCCTCGAGGACGTGTTCGCGGCGGGGGACCGGACCCTGCGCGAGGTGATGGTGCCGCGCACCGAGGTCGATTTCCTGCCCGGTGACACGCCGGTCTACAAGGCCGTCCGTGAGCTCACCGGGGCCCCGCACTCGCGCTACCCGGTGACCGGGGCCTCGGCCGACGACGTGCTCGGCTTCGTCCACGTCCGCGACCTGTTCGATCCCGGCTGGGCGCAGCGCGCCACGCCGGTCGAGGAGCTGGTCCGCCCGATGGCGAACTTCCCGCAGACCGTCAACGTCATCTACGCCCTGGCGGAGATGCGGCGGGTGTCCAGCCACATGGCGATCGTGCGCGACGAGTACGGCGGGACCGCCGGCATGGTGACGATGGAGGACCTGGTCGAGGAGCTCGTCGGGGAGATCACCGACGAGTACGACATCGTCGCGGAGGAGACCCCGGCCGCCCCCAACACCCGGGAGATCGACGGGCTCACCTCCCTGGAGGACTTCGAGGACGAGACCGGGATGGTGCTGCCCGAGGGGCCGTACGACACCCTCGCCGGCTGGTTCATGTTCCGACTCGGTGCCATCCCGACGGTCGGCGACGTGACCGAGGCGGACCTGCCGCTGGCCGACGACCCGGAGCTGGAACGCCGGATCGAGGTGACGGTGCTGGAGATGGACGGTCGCCGGGCGGCCCGGTTCCTGCTCCGTCGCACCGCCGTGCCCGGCGCGGCGGGACGCCAGCACGCGGCCCGGCCGGGCTCCGGCACCGCACCGACCGCCGGGGCGGGACCCGGTGACCGCGGTGGCGCCGACGTCGGGCACGCTGGTGCCCCGACCGCCGGCGAGGGGACGCCGGGGTCGGAACCGCGATGAAGGGGTGGAGGGGATGAACGAGAACGATCCGGACGGCGGGTTGCTGCTCAGTTCCCGTGCGGTCGCCGACATCCTGATGGCGGCCGTCCGCGACGCCGGCGGGCAGTTGCTGCGCTGGCGGATGGACCATGTCGACCACCAGCCCGGCCGCGCCACCACGGCCACCTACCGGGCGCACGTCGCCTGGCCCTGGGGCGAGTCGACCGAGGTCGTCGGGGTGACCTCCCGGGTCGGCGGCCCCGACGAGTCCGAACGGGCCGGTGCGCACGTCTACCACGACCCGTACGGGCAGGAGGTGACGGTGTGGATCTACCCGGAGGACCCGGAGCTGCCCGGGCTGCGTACGGCGGCGTACGCCGAGGGGATCGCCGACCTGGTCAACGACTTCGGCCTGTGGACCCCCCGCGCCGGGGCCCTGACCGGTCCGCGCCCGACGGTCACCCCCGCCGACGTCCACCTCGACGTCGTCGGCTACCGCCCCCGGCAGCGCGCCGTGCTGCGCGCGGACGTGCGGGCCGAGGGGACGACCCGCAGGTTCTACCTCAAGGTGCAGACCGCCGAGGAGGCGGCCCAGACCGTCGATCGGCACCGGATGCTGCGCGGGGCCGGGATCGATGTGCCCGAGGTGCTGGCGCTCACCCACGACTCGGTGGTGGTCTCGGCCGGGCTGCCGGGCCTGCCGCTGAGCAGCGCGCTGTTCCGCGAGGACTCCCCGTGCACGGCCGAGGACCTGATCGCCGTGCTGGACGCGTTCCCCGCGGTCGTGGCCCGGCTGCCGCGGCGCATCCCGTGGACCGAATCGGTGCACTACTACGTCGAGGTCGTCGCCCGGGCGATGCCGGAGCTGGAGGAGCGGCTGCTGTGGCTGGCCGACCAGGTCAGCCAGGGGCTGGCCGGACTCCAGCCGGGTGACGAGGCGACCCACGGTGACTTCCACGAGGGCCAGGTGCACGTCGCCGGTGGGCGGATCTGCGGCCTGCTGGACATCGACGGCATCGGGCCGGGCCGGCGGGCCGACGACCTGGGGTGTCTGCTCGCCCACCTGTCCACGATCCAGCGGATGGACATCGCCCAGGCCGCCCACCTGCAGCGCCTGCTGGAGGAGTGGACGCCGGTGTTCGATCGCCGGGTCGACCCGACCGAGCTACGGCTGCGCGCCGCTGGGGTGGCGATCAGCCTGGCGACCGGCCCGCACCGCAGCCAGGAGGCGAACTGGCGCCAGGAGACGGTGGCCATCGTCAGCGCCGCCGAGGCCCTGGTCCGGCAGGTCGGCTGAGCGCGGCCGGGTCCGGCGGCAGGCCTGTGGCGCTTCTCACAGCCGTGTGACGGTCCGACCGGGAAGCCCGCAGAAGTGGGGGGATCGCCCGTACAGCCCGGAAGTCGCCCCGGTAGGCTCAGCCGCATGAGTGGAATTGGTGAGACCGAAACCGGGACTCCCTTCGCGGCTGTGTACTCGGCTGAATCGCTGGACGGTTGGGATCCGGCCAGCAAGCTGGGCACCCCCGGGGAGTACCCCTTCACACGTGGCGTGTACCCCAAGATGTACACGACCCGCCCGTGGACGATGCGTCAGTACGCGGGCTTCGGCAACGCGCGCGAGTCGAACGAGCGCTACAAGGAGCTGATCGCGAACGGGACGATGGGCCTCTCGGTGGCCTTCGACCTGCCGACGCAGATGGGCTACGACTCCGACGCCTCGATCTCCAAGGGCGAGGTCGGCAAGGTCGGCGTGGCCATCGACTCGATCGACGACATGCGCGTCCTGTTCGACGGGATCGACCTGGGCAAGGTCTCGACCTCGATGACCATCAACGCCCCGGCCGCCGTCCTGCTGCTGCTCTACCAGCTGGTCGCCGAGGAGCAGGGCACCACCGCCGACAAGCTCACCGGCACCATCCAGAACGACGTGCTGAAGGAGTACATCGCCCGCGGCACGTACATCTTCCCGCCGGCCCCGTCGCTGCGGCTGATCTCCGACATCTTCGCCTACTGCCACGACAACATCCCGAAGTGGAACACCATCTCCATCTCGGGCTACCACATGGCCGAGGCGGGTGCCACGCCGGCGCAGGAGGTCGCGTTCACCCTGGCCGACGGCATCGCGTACGTCGAGGCGGCGACCAAGGCCGGTCTGCACGTCGACGACTTCGCGCCGCGCCTGTCGTTCTTCTTCGTGGCCCGCACCACCATCATCGAGGAGGTGGCGAAGTTCCGCGCCGCCCGTCGCGTGTGGGCGAAGATCATGAAGGAGCGCTTCGGCGCCGAGAAGGCCAAGTCGCAGATGTTGCGCTTCCACACCCAGACCGCCGGTGTGCAGCTCACCGCCCAGCAGCCCGAGGTCAACCTGGTCCGCGTCGCGGTGCAGGCCCTCGCCGCCACGTTCGGGGGCACTCAGTCGCTGCACACCAACTCCTTCGACGAGGCCATCGCGCTGCCGACCCCGAAGGCCGCGCGCCTGGCCCTGCGTACCCAGCAGGTCATCGCGTACGAGTCCGACGTGTGCAAGACGGTCGACCCGTGGGCCGGCTCCTACGTCGTGGAGAAGCTGACCGACGACCTCGAGGCCGAGATCTGGAAGCTGATCGAGCAGATCGACGCCATGGGCGGCGCCGTGAAGGCGATCGAGCAGGGCTTCCAGAAGGGCGAGATCGAGGACTCTGCCTTCGTGTACGCCCAGGGCATCGACTCCGGCGAGCGCGTCCAGGTGGGCGTCAACCGCTTCACCGTCGAGGCGGAGGAGAAGTACGAGCCGCTGCGCGTCGACCCGACGATCGGCGAGCAGCAGGCCGAGAGGCTGGCCAAGCTGCGCGCCGGCCGTGACAGCGCGGCCGTCGACGCCGCGCTGGCGAAGATCAAGGTCGCCGCCGAGGGTTCGGACAACCTGCTCTACCCGATGAAGGAGGCGCTGCAGGCCAAGGCCACCATCGGCGAGGTCTGCAACGCGCTGCGCGCCGTGTGGGGCGTCTACACCCCGAGCGACGCGGCCGGCTCCTGAGCCCACCCGTCCCGACGGACCGCACCGGCGGCCGTCACCCCGCAGGGGGTGGCGGCCGCCGGCCGTTTCCCGGGGGGCGGGTCCGGCCCCCGGGCCTGCCGGCGTGCCGGGACGGCGATAGGCTGGGCCAATGACCGCCTCACCCACGACGCAGGAGGTGGATCCCGGTCCCGCCATCGCGGTGGCGACCGCGGCCATCAGTGAGCGGATGATCGCCTTCCGTCGTGACCTGCACGCCCACCCCGAGCTCGGCCACGCCGAGCGCCGGACGACCCAGCGGGTCGCCGAGTCCCTGCTGTCCCTCGGCCTGGAGCCGAAGGTGCTGCCCGTCGGCACCGGCCTGACCTGCGACATCGTCGGTGACGACTGGGAACCGAGCAAGGGGATGGTCGCCCTCCGCGGCGACATGGACGCGCTCCCGCTCACCGACGCCAAGGACGTCACGTACGCCTCGAAGAACCAGGGCATCACCCACGCCTGCGGGCACGACGTGCACACCACCGTCGTCCTCGGGGTGGGCCACGTGCTGGTCCAGTTGCGCCGCCGCGGCCTGCTGCGCACCGGGGTGCGGCTGGTCTTCCAGCCCGCGGAGGAGTCCACCCCGAGCGGCGCCCCTGACGTGATCCGTGCCGGCGCCCTGCAGGGTGTCCGGGAGGCGTACGCACTGCACTGCGACCCGCGCACCACGGTCGGCCAGATCGCGGTCAAGCGCGGGGCGATCACTTCCGCCGCGGTGAAGGTGAACGTCAACCTGCGCGGCTCCGGCGGCCACACCTCCCGGCCGCACCTGACCGCCGACATCGTCGGTGCCCTCGGCGCGGTCGTCACCCAGGCACCGTTCCTGCTGTCCCGGCGGATCGACCCGCGCAGCGGTGCCTCGCTGATCTGGGGTCGGATCGCCGCCGGCAGCGTGGAGAACGCCATCCCGCGCACCGGCGAGCTGGGTGGCACCCTGCGGGTGCTGGACGTGCCCGGCTGGAAGCAGACCGTCGCGCTGCTGCCGGAGCTGATCACCGGGATCGTCGCACCGTTCGGCGTGGAGGTGGACATCGACGTCGACCCCGGCATCCCGCCGACGGTGAACGACCCGCGTGGCGTCGCCCGGCTGGTCGACGCCGCCGAGCGCCAGCTCGGGCCGCAGTCGGTCGCCCGGACCGCCCAGTCGCTGGGCGGGGAGGACTTCGCCTGGATCCTGCAGGCCGTCCCGGGCGCCATGGCCCGGCTCGGAGTACGCCCCCGCGGCATCGCCGAGGCCGACTGGCCGGACATCCACCAGGCCCGGTTCGACGTGGACGAGGGCTGCATCCCGGTCGGCGTCAAGGTGCTCAGCCGGCTCGCCGCGACGCCGACCCACTACCAGCCACGGCCGGACGGCGCCGCGGAGGGCGGTCGTCCCGAATCCTCCGATCGGCCGCAGGGCGCCTGATGGTCGACATCGACTGGCCGGCACTCCAGCTGGCGGCCCGGCAGGCCTGCGGGCAGGCGTACGCTCCCTACTCACGGTTCCCCGTCGGTGCCGCGGCGCTCGTCGACGACGGCCGGACGGTGTCCGGCTGCAACGTCGAGAACTCCTCCTACGGGGTCACACTGTGCGCGGAGTGCGGCCTGGTGTCCGCCCTCGCTCTCAGTGGCGGCGGCCGGCTCGTGGCGTTCGCCTGCGTCGACGCGACCGGCGCACCGTTGATGCCGTGCGGCCGCTGCCGCCAACTGCTGTCCGAACACGCCGCACCCGGCATGCTGGTGCACGGCACGGACGGCCCGATCCCGATGGCCACGCTGCTGCCCCACGCGTTCGGCACCGCCGACCTCGACCGGGTCGCGGCCGCCGCGGCACCGGCACGCGTGCCTCCCGCACGGCCTGCGTCCGCGGTGGCCGACGCGTCGACCGCCGCGCAGCCGGCCGCGGCCCCGGCGCCGGACGAGGCGTACGACCCGGCCCGACATCCGTACGATCACCATTCCGACCCCGTGCCCGATCCGGCTCTCGCCTCACCGGACACCTTCGACCCCGAGGACTTCCAGTGACCTCCACGGCGCCCGCCGACCCTGCCGACCCCCGTCCCGGCACCCCGCGCAGCATCGACCGGGCCCGGCTGCGGGACCTGCCCAAGGTCGCCCTGCACGACCACCTCGACGGCGGCCTGCGGCCCCGCACGCTGCTGGAGCTGGCGGCTGAGGCCGGTCATCCGCTGCCGGCGGACACGCCGGCGGCCCTCGCGGACTGGTTCTTCGCGGCGGCGAACTCCGGCTCCCTCGAGCGCTACCTGGAGACCTTCGAGCACACCGTCGCGGCGATGCAGACCGAGGCGGCGCTGCACCGGGTGGCGTGCGAGTTCGTCCTCGACCAGGTCGACGACGGCGTGGTGTACGCCGAGGCCCGGTGGGCACCCGAGCAGCACCTGTCCGGTGGGCTGAGGCTGTCCGCTGCGGTCCGGGCCGTCGGCGACGGCCTGAAGGACGGGATGGCCGCCGCCCGCCGCGACGGGCACCCGATCATCGTCCGCCAGCTGCTCACCGCGATGCGTCACGCCGACCGTGGCCTGGAGATCGCCGAACTCACCGCCCGGCACGAGGAGGACCTGGTCGCCGGTTTCGACATCGCCGGTGCTGAGGTGGGTTTCCCGCCCAGCCGCCAGCTCGAGGCCTTCCGCTACCTGGAGCGCGAGGGCATCCCCTACACGATCCACGCCGGCGAGGCGGTCGGCCCCGAGTCGGTCCGCGAGGCCGTCGAGGTGTGCCACGCCCGCCGGATCGGGCACGGCGTCCGGCTGGTCGAGGACATCGACCTGACCCGACCCGAGCCGGTGCTCGGCGAGACCGCGGCACTGGTCCGGTACGCCCGGATCCCGCTCGAGGTCTGCCCTTCGTCCAACCTGCAGACCGGGGTCGCCGCCACGATGGCCGAGCATCCGGTCGACCGGCTGCACCGGCTCGGCTTCGAGGTGACGATCTCCTGTGACAACCGGCTGGTCAGCCGGACCACGCTGAGCCGCGAGTACGCGCTGCTGGTGGAGACCTTCGGCTGGACCCTCGACGACGTCCGGATCACCGTCGACCGGGCCGTACGGGCCGCGTTCGTCGACGACGACACCCGGGAACGGATCGCCGGACGGGTCGAGCAGACCTGGCCGCACTGACGCCGCTGCTGGCCCGGCTGGGTCGGCGATGGCTCAGCCGGCGTGGTGGGCGGGCCGGGACCCGTCCCCGAGGGTGGCGGTGCCGCCGGACAGCTCGGTGATCGCGGCGGCCAGGGCCGGCCGGGCCGCGTCGGTGACGATCACCGGCCAGCGTCGGGTCGGCAGGCCGGTGGGGGAGACCTCGAGGTAGCTCCCGGAGCGGTGCAGCCAGGTCAGCGCAAACGCCCCCCAGTCGCGGGTGACGGGCTCGGCCCCCTCTCCCGGGTCGAGGTGCAGGCCCGCACGGTCGAGGGTGAACAGCACCGGTGAGCCGCTGTCGCTGATCGCCCGTTGCTGCTTCTGGCGGAAGGACCAGCCGGCGCCGATGCCCAGCAGCACCAGCAGCACCCCGGGCACCAGGCTCGTCTGGCGCTCCCCGACGAGGGCTGCGACGATCAGCCACACCCCACCGCCGATGCCGATGAGCACCGAACCGATCAGCCCGATCCGGCCGTTGCGCCGCATGTCCGCCCACCGTTTGCGGTCGATGTGCACGACGAAGCTGTCCATGGGCCGAGTATGTCAGTCCGGGGTCCGGTCGGGGAGGTCCCTGAGGCGCCCGACCGGGTGACCGTATCGCGGGCGTCGGGGTCGCAGCGGTGGGCGATATCGTGGGGCCCATGACTTCATCCCGTGTGCTGACCGCTGTTGCCTGGCCGTACGCGAACGGACCTCGCCACATCGGCCACGTGTCCGGCTTCGGCGTACCTTCCGATGTCTACTCGCGGTACATGCGGATGAGCGGCCACACGGTGCTGATGGTCTCCGGCACCGACGAGCACGGCACGCCGATCTCGGTGCAGGCGGAGAAGGAGGGCGTCGCGGTCCGCGAGCTCGCCGACAAGTACAACCGTGTCATCGTCGAGGACCTCCAGGGGCTCGGCCTGTCGTACGACCTCTTCACCCGGACCACGACGAGGAACCACTACCGGGTGACCCAGGAGATCTTCCTCTCCCTGCACCGCAACGGCTACGTGGTGGCGAAGCCCACTCGCGGCGCGATCAGCCCCTCGACCGGACGCACGCTTCCCGACCGCTACATCGAGGGCACCTGTCCGATCTGCGGCTACGGGAGTGCCCGCGGCGACCAGTGCGACAACTGCGGCAACCAGCTCGACCCGATCGACCTGATCGACCCGCGGTCCCGGATCAACGGCGAGACGCCGCGGTTCGTCGAGACCGAGCACTTCTTCCTCGACCTGCCGGCGCTGGCAGAGTCCCTCACCGAGTGGCTGAAGACCCGCGAGGACTGGCGTCCCAACGTGATCAAGTTCTCCCAGCACCTGATCGACGACCTCAAGCCCCGGGCGATCACCCGCGACCTCGACTGGGGCGTCCCGGTGCCGCTGGAGGGCTGGCGCGACGAGCCGATGAAGCGGCTGTACGTGTGGTTCGACGCGGTGATCGGCTACCTGTCGGCGAGCATCGAGTGGGCCGCCCGCACCGGCGACCCCGACGCCTGGAAGGCCTGGTGGCAGGACCCGGAGACCGTCGCCTCCTACTTCATGGGCAAGGACAACATCGTCTTCCACTCGGTCATCTGGCCCGGCATCCTGCTCGGCCACAACGGCGAGGGCGACCACGGCGGCGAAGCCGGCACCTTCGGCGTGCTCGACCTGCCGACCGAGGTCGTCTCCTCGGAGTACCTGACGATGAGCGGCTCGAAGTTCTCCTCCTCGCGCGGCCACGTGATCTACGTCGGCGACTTCCTGCGGGAGTTCGGGCCCGACGCGCTGCGCTACTTCATCGCCGTGGCCGGCCCGGAGAACCAGGACACCGACTTCACCTGGGAGGAGTTCGTCCGCCGCAACAACACCGAGCTCGCCGCCCAGTGGGGCAACCTGGTCAACCGGGCCGTGTCCATGGCCTGGAAGAACGTCGGCGCGATCCCGCAGCCGGGCGAGTTGCAGGACGTGGACCGTACGCTTCTCGACGCCTCCCGGACGGCGTTCGACGTCGTCGGTGAGGCCCTGGGCCACAGCCACTTCAAGCACGGCATCAGCGAGGTGATGCGGATCGTCGGGTTGGCGAACCAGTACCTCTCCGAGACCGAGCCGTGGAAGCTCAAGGACGACCCGGCCCGCCGCGACACCGTGCTGTGGACCGTGCTGCAGGTGGTGTCGGACTGCAACGTGATGTTCACCCCCTTCATGCCGCACTCGGCGCAGAAGATCTACCGGATGCTCGGCGGCGAGGGCGTCTGGGCCGCCCTGCCGGAGCTCCGTACCGTCTCCGAGGACGGCGGCCCGGACTACCCCGTGCTGATGGGCGACTACGCCTCGGCCGCGGCCGTCTGGGCCTCGCAGCCGATCGTTCCCGGCACCCCGCTGGACAAGCCCGAGCCGCTCTACGCCAAGCTCGACGACAAGCTGGCCGAGACCGGCCCGGAGTGGGCCCCGATCGAGCACGAGGCCTGAGGCCACGGGGGCGGGCTGGCCGGGCCTGGGCGGTGGCGCTTCGGCGTCGTCGGGGCGGGACGCTTCGGCGTCGTCGCGGACGCTATCGCGT
>CAYOBI010000008.1:45342-61397 GCA_964402325.1 uncultured Propionibacteriaceae bacterium
CGCTTCGGCGTCGTCGGGGCGGGACGCTTCGGCGTCGTCGCGGACGCTATCGCGTTGTCGCGGATGCTGTTGAGTTCCCGCGGATGCCGTGGGATCCGCGGGAACGTACGAGGGTCCGCGGGAACTCGGTGCGGGCGTACGAGGGCCCGCGGGAATGTCACAGCGTCCGCGGGAATCGGCCCGAAGCGGCGGGAGTGGCGACCCGAGCCATCGGTGGTGTTGTCCATCCGACCCAATGTGTTGTCGGGGGCGTTGTCCCGGGCGTGTCGCCCGGCTGCGACCGCTGTGATGGGTGTGTGAACACTGACAGGGCGGCCTCGTCCGATCCCGACTTCCCCACGGGTCTGCTGCTGACGCCCGGGACGGCCGCGTCTCTGGGGCTCGACGCCCATGGTCTGCGCGCGGCGTACCGGGCCGGGCGTCTCAACCGGGTACGGCGCGGAGTCTATGCCGCCGAAGGCGATCTGGATCCGATCGAACGGGACCGCCTGCGGATCTCCGCCGCCAAACAGGAGCTCGATCCCACTGCCGTGCTCAGCCATGTGTCCGCTGCGGTCTGGCATGGCCTCGACGTGCCCTGGGGGATGATCGACGGCCGCGTCCACGTCACCCGCGGGAGCGCCGGCGGAAGCATCCGCGACCGGCTCGCCACGCACACCGGCCGAATGCCCGATGACCAGTGGACGGTGGTCGACGGCATGCGCGTGACCACCGTCGCCCGTACTGTCGTGGACCTGGCGCGGGTCAGCTCGACACGAGATGCGGTGGCGCTGTGTGACCATGCCCTGCGGCAGCACGGCGGTGAGGATCTGCGCGCCGAACTGGAGCGGATCGTGCACCGGTCCGGGCGGCGCCGGGGCGTGAACCAGGCCCGCTGGGTGGTCGGCTTCGCCGACGCCCGGGCCGAGAGCGGCGGCGAGTCGGCCTGTCGGGTGGTGCTGGCGTCGCTCGGGGTGCCCGCGCCGGAGCTGCAGTTCGAGGTGCGTACGGTCGGGGGTGTCCTGATCGGGCGCACGGACTTCGCGTGGCCGCAGTTCGCCACGGTGGGGGAGTTCGACGGCAAGGTGAAGTACCTCCGCCTGCCGCTGGCCCAGGGGGAGGATCCGGGGCGGGTCGTCTTTCGCGAGAAGCGCCGTGAGGACCAATTGCGCGCCGTCGATTGGCAGGTCGTGCGCTGGACGTGGAAGGAGCTCGACGACCCGGTCGCCATGAAGCGATCACTGGTGACGGCCTTCGAACGTGGTCAGCGGTTGTTGCAGGCCAGGGCCTCCCGGTCCGGCGGTGTCGGGCGCGACCGCTAGCCGGCCGCGGACGCTAGGGGCTTTCCGCGGATGCTGGTGCGCTCCCGCGGATACCCAGGTATCCGCGGGAACATCGCAACGTCCGCAGGAAGTCTGCCAGTGCCCCTGCAGCGTCCGCGGGGACGTCATAGCGTCCGCGGGAACGCGGCCAGACGCCAGACGCCAGACGCCAGCGGCCAATCGCCAAGGGCCCCAGGCCTCAGCCCCTGACCCGGGTCCGGACCCGCTCGAACTGCCCCAGCAGCAGCATCGCGATGCCCGCGACGATGATCGAGCCGACGGAGGAGCCGAGCCAGCCGGGCGCCGTGAACTGGATCGCTTCCGCCAGGGCTTTCCAGAGCGTGGACCACCCGGGGATGTCGCCGGGGTAGATCAGCTGGTAGGCGAGGAAGCCGCACAGCCAGGCGACCACGGGGGGCCAGCGGAACGGGGCGCGGTCCGAGACGTCCCAGCGACCGCGCCGGATCCAGGTGAAGTCGACGACGGCGACGGTGAACAGCGGCACGAAGACCGAGCCGATCAGGTAGAGGAAGCTCTGGTAGCGGGAGAAGTCCATCAGGCCGGCCAGCAGCGTGCAGATGATCCCGATCCCGATCGACAGCAGCCGGCGGTCGATGTTCGGGGTCAGGTTGTGCACCGACATCGTGGTCGAGTAGATGTTCGCGAAGGCCTCGTCCACCTCGTCGACCATCAGGATGAACAGCGCGATCCCGCCGGCCGGCAGGCCGACCAGGGCACCGATCAGCTTCGCGTCGGACAGGTCGCCGTTGAGATGGGCGATGGCGAACACCCCGAGGGCGTAGTACGCGATCGCGGCCAGCCCGTAGCCGAGGGCCGCGCCGGTGAACGCCGCCCGGGTGGACCGCGAGTGCCGCGAGTAGTCGGCCGCCAGCGGGGCGAACGACACCACGCCCGCGACGGCCAGGTCGACGGCCGGCCAGAAGCCGATCACGCCGGACTGGTCGATCGGGTGCACCGGCTGGCGCAGCACCATCACGAACAGGTAGACCGAGCAGAGGATCACCAGCCACACCATGATCGTCCGCAGCAGCTTCACCGAGCCGAGGGGACGTACGGCCATCGTCGTGGTGACGGCCCCGGCGAGCAGTACGAACGGCCAGCGCCACTCGGCGCCGAGGATGGTGGCGGCGGTGGTGGAGATGACGATGATCTCCATCGTGCCCCAGCCGATGTTCTGCAGGATGTTGAGGACGGTCGGCACGGTCGAGCCCCGGCGGCCGAGCAGGCCGCGCAGGGCCACCATCGACGGGGCGCCGGTGACCGCTCCGAAGGTGGCGGAACCGCCGAGGATGACCGCGCCGATCACACAGCCGACGACGGTGGCGAGCAGGCCCAGGCCGACCGAGCCGATCGACAGGCCGATCAGGGCTCCGGTGAGCGGGCCGAAGAGCGAGATGCCGAGGTTGGCCCACAGGGCGGTCTGGGCCCAGGCGCCGAGCGTACGGGGCGGCTCGGTGCTCAGGACGAGTGGTGCCTCGACGGGGCCGCCCTCGGTCCCCGAGGTCGACAATTGCGGTGAATCGACAGACATGTTGTCAGCTCCCTACGCCGGCATGATCCGGTCAGGTTCGTCCGGTCGGTCGACCAGCCTCGCGAGGCACTCGACCCTCTCAGCCCGCCGTGTGGCGCGGACTCCCGGGGATGTGAATGCCCGTAGATTATCACGGCCCCGCTGACCCCCATGCATGTGATCGAAATCACGTAGTCCTGTGTGCTGGATGTGTTGACCTGTGAGCCTGCTAACAGTCACTCTCTATGCACGACCAACGGGGTCCAGCACCCCCGCTGATGACGAGGAGCGACAATGACGCCGCACACCCAATCGCCCCATTCCGGCGACCAGCCGGAAGTGGAGGCCAACCTTCCCCAGCACCATGCGCCACTCCCGGAGATCTGGGACAAGGACCGCGCAGGGGCCCACGATCCCGAGGGCATCGACTTCATCGCTGTCCAGAACTCCGCCGAGTACCGGGAACTCCGCAGTGCCCACGTGAACTTCGCCTTCCCGATGGTGATCGTCTTCGTGGGGTACTACTTCGTGTTCGTCCTGCTGTCGACGTACGCCCCCGCCTTCATGGGGTCGCGCATCGGCGGCACGTACATCCCTTGGGGTGTGCCCCTGGGCCTGCTGGCCTTCGCCAGCACCTGGTTCGTGACGTGGGCGTACGTACGCCACGCCGGCAAGAACCTCGACCCCCGGTCCACCGCGCTCCGTGAGCGCCTGGAGAAGAAGGCGGCCCTCTGATGCTGACCACGCTCGCGACCGCCCAGTTCGGCAACCCCGTCATCAACATCTCCATCTTCTGCGTCTTCGTCATCGCGACGATGGGCGTGGTCATCGGCGTCAGCCGCAACGCCGACAAGAAGGCGGCGGCCAGCTTCTACACCGGCGGCGGCGCCTTCTCGGGCCGCCAGAACGGCCTCGCCATCACCGGTGACTACCTGTCCGCGGCCGCCTTCCTCGGTGTCACCGGCGCCATCGCCATCAACGGCTTCGACGGCTTCCTCTACTCGGTCGGCTTCTTCGTCGCGTGGATCATCGCGCTGACGCTGGTCGCCGAGCCGCTGCGCAACACCGGCCGCTACACGATGGCCGACGTGCTGTCGTTCCGGATGGAGGCCAAGCCGGTCCGTACCGCTGCCGCGATCTCCACCCTGGTGATCTCGTTCGTGTACCTGCTGGCCCAGATGGCCGGCGCGGGTGGCCTGGTCGCCCTGCTGCTCGGCATCAAGTCGACGATCGGCCAGAACCTGGTGATCGGCGTCGTGGGCGTCATCATGATCGCCTACGTGCTCATCGGTGGCATGAAGGGCACCACCTGGGTGCAGATGATCAAGGCCGTGCTGCTGGTGACCGGCGCGACCATCATGGCCGTGTGGGTCCTGGTCTACGCCAACTTCAACGTCTCGCACCTGCTGCGTGACGCCATCGCCCACCACACCGGCGGCGAGGCCATCCTCAAGCCGGGCCTGCAGTACGGCAAGGACTGGGCGACCAAGCTGTCCTTCATCTCGCTGGCCATCGCCCTGGTCACCGGCCCGTCCGGCCTGCCGCACGTGCTGATGCGCTTCTACACCGTGCCCACCGCCAAGGAGGCCCGCCGCTCGGCGGTCTGGGCGATCAACCTGGTCGGCCTGTTCTTCATCGTGACCTTCATCCTCGGCTACGGCGCCATCTGGCTGGTCGGCCAGGGCGGTGGCGGGATGGGCAACACCATCATCGCCGGCGCTCCGGGCAAGGCCAACGCGGCGGCCCCGCTGCTGGCCCTGCAGCTCGGCGGCGAGATCATGATGGGTGTCATCTCGGGCATCGCCTTTGCGACCATCCTCGCCGTCGTCGCCGGCCTGACCATCACCGCCTCGGCGTCCTTCGCCCACGACATCTACAACAACGTACTCAAGGGCGGGAAGGTCGACGCGGCCTCCGAGGTCCGGGTCGCCCGGGCCACCTCGGTGATCATCGGCATCCTCGCGGTGATCGGCGGCATCTTCGCCAACGGCCAGAACATCGCGTTCCTGATCTCGCTCGCCTTCGGTGTCGCGGCCGCCGCAAACCTGCCGGCGATCCTGTTCACCCTCTACTGGCGCAAGTTCAACACCCGCGGCTCGGTCTGGTCGATCTACACCGGCCTGATCACCTCGATCGTGCTGATCGCGTTCTCCCCGGCCATCTCGGGCAACAAGAGCGCGTTCTTCCCGCAGGCGGACTTCGTCTGGTTCCCGCTGACCAACCCGACGATCGTGGCCCTGCCGCTGGCGTTCTTCATGGGCTGGCTCGGCACCGTGACCGCCAAGAACAAGGCCGACAAGGCCCTGCAGGCCGAGATGGAGGTCCGCTCCATGACCGGCCTGGGCGCCGGCGAGGCCATCGTCCACTGAGCCGGCTCGTCCGCTCCTCGTCGTCGGGTGGGCCCGGATCGTTCGCGATCCGGGCCCACCCGCGCGTCCATGCCCGGCCGTCAGCCCAGGGCGAGCACCGTGGCGACCTGCGCGCGGACCCGGTCGAGCCGCCGGGCCGCCTCCGCGCGGGCGACGCCGAGGTCCGCCGATCCGGCCGGGGAGAGCCGCACCTGCAGGTAGCACTTCAGCTTCGGCTCGGTGCCGGAGGGGCGAACCACCACCCGGACCGTCGGGCCCTCCAGCAGCACCGCGTCGGTCGGCGGGAGCGGGCCGCCGGGACGGGCCAGGTCGGTGACGCTCATCGCCTCGCCGTCCAATTCTCCCGGCGGCGCGCTGCGCAGCCGGGCCATCGCCGCGGCGATCGCGGCCGCGTCGGGGGTCCGGACCGCCCACTGGTCGGTGGCGTGCAGCCCGTGGGTCCGCATCACCGCGTCCAGCAGGTCGAGCAGCGTACGTCCCTCGGCGGCGAGCCGCCCGGCCAGGTCGAGCACCCGGACCAGCGTGGTGATGCCGTCCTTGTCGGCCACCGCCGCCGGATCGCAGCAGTACCCGATGGCCTCCTCGTAACCGAACACCAGCCCGGGCACCCGGCCGATCCACTTGAACCCTGTCAACGTCGTGACGTACGGCTGGCCCTCGGCCGCCGCCATCGTGCCCAGCAAGGTGGAGGAGACCACCGAGGCGGCGTACGTCCCGCTGACCCCGCGGCCGAGCAGGTCGGCCGCCAGCAGTGCCCCCAGTTCGTCGCCGCGCAGCACCCGCCAGCCGCCTGGGGCGGGCAGGGCGATCGCGCACCGGTCGGCGTCCGGGTCGTTGGCGATCACCAGGTCGGCGTCGGTCCGGGTCGCGGTGGCGAGTGCGAGGTCCAGTGCGCCCGGTTCCTCGGGATTGGGGAAGGGCAGGGTCGGGAAGTCGGGGTCGGGCTTCAGCTGCTCGGCGACCACCGTCGGCTGCGGGAGTCCCGCGGAGGCCAGCACCCGGGCGACCGTCGCCCAGCCGACGCCGTGCATCGCGGTGTACACCCAACGCAGCGGGCGCGTGGCCGCGGGGCCGCTGCCGGTCAGCAGGGAGGCCGCCCGCGCCACGTACGCGTCCACCAGGCCGGGGCCGGCCGGGCGCCAGCCGCCGGCTCGGGGGAGCGCGGCCACCGGGACGGCGGCGGCCTCGGCGATCCGGGCGGCGATCTCGGCGTCGGTCGGCGGGATGATCTGCGACCCGTCGCCGAGGTAGACCTTGTAGCCGTTGTCGGCGGCGGGGTTGTGCGAGGCGGTCACCACCACGGCGGCGACGCAGCCCAACGCCCGGATGCCGTACGCGACGACCGGGGTGGGGATCGGCTGCTCCACCAGGACGGCCTCGAGCCCGTGACCGGCGAGGATCTCGGCCGTTTCGCGGGCGAAGTCGGCCGACCGGTGCCGGGCATCGTGCCCGATCAGCACCCGGCCGCCCGCGTGGCCGGTGTCGAGGAGGTGGTGGGCGAGCCCGGTGGCGGCCCGGGCGACGACCATCCGGTTCATCCGGGCCGGGCCGGGGCCCAGTGGCCCGCGCAGCCCGGCCGTGCCGAACTCCAGTGGCCCGGCGAACGCGGACCGCAGCTCGTCCAGGGCTGCTGCGTCCCCGGACCGGGCGGCGGTCAGCAGGGCGTCCAGGGCGGCGACGGTCCGCGGATCGGGGTCGTCGGCCCGCCAGACCGCGGCCCGTTCGAACAGCTCTTCCTCGGCGGCCCCGGCCGATCCGGTGCCCGGCGTGGCCGGCGTGTTCACAGCGCCGCCATCAGGTCGGCGAGCAGCGCCCGCAGCTGCGGCCCGGCGGCGGCACCGGCGGCGAGCACCTCGGTGTGGTCCAGCGGGCGGGCGGAGACGCCCGCGGCGAGGTTGGTGACCAGCGACAGCCCGAGCACCTCCATGCCCTTCTCCCGGGCCGCGATCGTCTCCAGTGCGGTCGACATCCCGACCAGGTCGCCACCGATCCGGCGGGCGTACTCCACCTCGGCCGGGGTCTCGTACTGCGGGCCGTGGAACTGCACGTACACTCCCTCCGGCGTCCCCGGCCGGAGTGCGGCGAGCGCGGACCGGAGCCGGGGGGAGTAGGCGTCGGACATGCTCACGAACGAGGGCCCCCGCAGCGGCGTGGTCCCGGTGAGGTTGATGTGGTCGCGCAGCACCACCGCGGTGCCCGGGCCCCAGTCGGTGCGGGTCGACCCACAGCCGTTGGTCAGCACCAGCGTCCGGGCGCCGGCCGCGGCCGCCGTCCGGACCCCGTGGACCACCGCGTCGACGCCGAGGCCTTCGTAGAGGTGGGTCCGCCCGGTGAAGAGCAGGGCGACGGCTCCGGTCGAGGTCCGGACCGCGACCACCTCGCTTCCATGGCCCTCGACCACCGGAGCCCGGAACCCCGGTAGGTCGGCCAGCCGGGCGCGGGCCAGTTCGGTGCCCAGCGCGTCGCGTCCCGCTGACCAACCGGACCCCAGGACGACCGCCAGGTCGGCCCGGTCGATGCCCAGGGCGACCCGCAGAGCGGCTGCGGCACGGGCGGCGAGACCGTCCGGCGCGTCCGCCGCGGGGGGCGCCGGGGAGGGGGAATCGGCGCCCGGGATCTGGTCGGTCTCGCTCATAGCGGTGAGTCTGTCACGCCGGCACCCTGCCGCGGGCCGGGGCCGGCCGGGCGCGTCCGGAGCGGTGGGCCGAAAACCTGCGATCCGCGTCACGGCACCGGGGACGCCCACGAGGCCGCGCGGGGCCGCCCCTCATGGAAGAATGCCCGATGTGACCAAGGTTGTGATCATCGGTGGAGGACCAGGCGGATACGAAGCGGCCCTCGTGGGGGCCCAGCTCGGCGGGGAGGTGACCCTGGTCGACAGCGACGGCATCGGCGGATCCGCCGTGCTCACGGACTGCGTCCCGTCCAAGACCCTGATCGCGACGTCGAACGTCATGTCGACCATGGAACAGGCCTCCGGCCAGGGCCTGAACACGTCCGGGGGTGACGACGACCTCACCGGCACGGTGAGCACCGACCTCGGGGCGGTGAACACCCGCGTCATCCACCTGGCGGAGGCGCAGTCCGGCGACATCGCGACCCGGCTGGTCCAGGAGGGGGTACGGATCGTCCGGGGCCGTGGCCGCCTGGACGGCACCCACGCGGTGGTGGCGACCACCGAGTTCGGCGAGGAGCGCCTGGAGGCGGACGTCATCCTGGTGTCCACCGGTGCCCACCCCCGGGTGCTGCCGGACGCCATCCCCGAGGGCGAGCGGATCCTCGACTGGACGCAGGTGTACAACCTCACCGAGCTCCCCGAGCATCTGATCGTCGTCGGTTCCGGTGTCACCGGCGCCGAGTTCGCCAACGCGTACGACGCGCTGGGCGTACGGGTCACGCTGGTCTCGTCCCGCGACATGGTGCTCCCCGGCGAGGATCCGGACGCGGCCCGGGTCCTGCAGGACGTCTTCGAGCGCCGCGGCATCACCATCATCAGCCGCGCCCGCGCAGTCTCGGCCCGCCGCGAGGGCGACGGCGTCGTCGTCGGCCTGGAGGACGGCCGTGAGGTGTCCGGCTCGCACGTCCTGATGGCCGTCGGGTCGATCCCGAACACCGAGGCGATGGGTCTCGAGGAGGCCGGTGTCACGCTGGACAAGCGCGGCTACGTGGCGGTCGACAAGGTCTCGCGCACCTCGGCCCGCGGGGTGTACGCCGCCGGTGACTGCACCGGGGTGTTCGCCCTCGCCTCGGTCGCCGCCATGCAGGGCCGGATCGCGATGTGGCACGCCCTCGGCGACGCCGTCCCGCTGCTGCGCCAGGAGACGATCGCCTCGAACATCTTCACCGCGCCGGAGATCGCCACCGTCGGCGTCACCCAGAAGGACATCGACGAGGGCCGCTCCGGGGCCGACGCCGTGATGATGCCACTCGGGTCCAACGCCCGGGCCAAGATGCAGGGCTTCACCGACGGCTTCGTGAAGCTGTTCTGCCTGCCGATCACCGGCATCATCGTCGGTGGCGTGATCGTCGCCCCGACCGCCTCCGAGCTGATCCATGCCGTGTCGCTGGCCGTGGCGCAGGGGATCAACGTCGACGAGTTCGCCCAGGCCTTCACCGTCTACCCGTCGCTGTCCGGCTCGGTGGCCGAGGCCGCGCGGCGGCTGCACAACCACGGGAAGAACGCCTCGACCGCACTGACCACCTAGCCGACGCTGCTCGATCGGCCGACCACCTCGGGTGGGCCGGCCGCGTACCTGGCCCGACCACGTACGCGGCCGGCCCGCCCGAGTGCTGTCGCCCACGCTGACGCAACGCGTACGGGCCCTGACGAACGCGGCGGGCCGCCGCCACGTCTTCCGGGGAGGACGGGCGACGGCCCGCCGCGTCGATCAGCCGGGTCCGGTCAGGGACCCGGGGCGATCACTCGGCGTCGATGATCTCGCACATCACCTCGCCGGACTGGACGGTCTGGCCGCCCTCGACGGTCAGACCGGCGATGATGCCGGTGCGGTGGGCATTGATGGGCTGCTCCATCTTCATCGCCTCCAGCACCACGACCAGGTCACCCTCGTTGACCTCCTGGCCGTCGGCCACGGCGACCTTGACCACGGTGCCCTGCATCGGGGCGGTCACGGAGTTGCCGGAGGCCTCCTTGACGGCCGACTTCGACTTCTGCCGCTTCGGCTTCTTGGCCGCGCTCGAGCCGCCGCTCATGGTGCCCAGGCCGGCCGGCAGGCTGACCTCGACACGCTTGCCGTTGACCTCGACGACGACGGTGCGCTTCTCCTCGGCCTCGCCGGCCTCGCCCGGGGTGCCCTCGTACTGCGGGATCTGGTTGTCGAACTCGGTCTCGATCCAGCGGGTGTGCACCTTGAAGGAGCCGTCCGCCGCAGTGAAGGCCGGGTCCTCGATCACCACGCGGTGGAACGTGATGGCGGTCGGCATGCCCTCGAGGACGAGCTCGTCCAGGGCGCGGCGGGAGCGCTGCAGGGCCTGCTCGCGGGTGGCGCCGGTGACGATCAGCTTGCCCACCAGGGAGTCGAACGACCCGGGGACGGTCATGCCCTTGCGGTAGCCGTCGTCGAAGCGGACGCCGGGGCCCTGCGGGGCGACGAACTCGGTGACGGTGCCCGGGGCCGGCATGAAGTTGCGGCCCGGGTCCTCGGCGTTGATCCGGAACTCGAAGGAGTGACCGCGCAGCTCCGGGTCGCCGTAGCCGAGCTCCTCGCCGTTGGCGATGCGGAACATCTCACGGACCAGGTCGAGGCCGGCGACCTCCTCGGACACCGGGTGCTCCACCTGGAGACGGGTGTTGACCTCGAGGAAGGAGATCATGCCGTCCTGACCGACCAGGAACTCGCAGGTGCCGGCGCCGACGTAGCCCGCCTCGCGCAGGATCGCCTTGGAGGACTCGTACAGGCGATTCATCTGGTCGTCGCTCAGGTACGGGGCCGGGGCCTCCTCGACGAGCTTCTGGTGGCGCCGCTGCAGGGAGCAGTCGCGGGTGGAGACGACCACGACGTTGCCGTGCTGGTCGGCGAGGCACTGGGTCTCGACGTGGCGCGGCTTGTCGAGGTAGCGCTCGACGAAGCACTCGCCACGGCCGAAGGCGGTGACCGCCTCGCGGGTGGCGGACTCGAACAGCTCGGGGACCTCGTCAAGAGTCCGGGCGACCTTCAGGCCACGGCCGCCGCCACCGAAGGCGGCCTTGATGGCGATCGGCAGGCCATGCTCACGCGCGAAGGCGACGACCTCGTCGGCGTTCGCCACCGGGTCCGGCGTACCGGGAACCAGCGGTGCGCCGACCTTGAGGGCGATGTGGCGGGCGGCGACCTTGTCGCCGAGGTCACGGATGGACCGGGGGGAGGGGCCGATCCAGATCAGCCCGGCGTCGATGACCGCCTGGGCGAAGTCGGCGTTCTCGGCGAGGAAGCCGTAACCCGGGTGCACGGCGTCGGCACCGCTGCGGTGCGCCACCTCGATGATCTTGCCCATATCGAGGTACGAGTCGGCCGGCGTTGCACCCCCCAGTGCGTAGGCCTCGTCCGCCAGCTTCACGAACAAGGCATCGGCATCCGGCTCTGCGTAGACGGCGACGCTGGCGATTCCTTCGTCACGTGCTGCGCGGATCACACGGACCGCGATCTCTCCTCGGTTCGCGATGAGTACCTTGCTGATGGGCACTATTCCTCCTGGGTTCCACTCTGAACCGCCCGACGGCTCCCCGGCCATGACGGCACTGTCACGCCAGAGTCTAGGGCTTCAGCGGGGCGGCGGAGGGCGCTTGGCCTACCGGGCGACAAGGGGTGTTCCGCACACCGGTGCGATCGGAATCACATCCCGCGCCGTGCCGTCAGTGGGGCTCCGAAAGTGTGACCCAGTTCACGCAGGGTTCGGACCACCACCGGGGCGGTCACCGGGTCCAGGTGGAGCGAAACGGACTGTTCCGGGTGACCGTCGGCGGCGATCCGGCCCACCGAGGTGCGCATCCGCTCGATCGAACTGGCCGGGTACTCGACGATCACGTTGATCCCGGCCCCGGTCGCCATCGACAGCAGCGGGGACAGGTGGTGCACCACCAGCGGCAGCTCCGGGTCGTACGCCTCGAGGGCGCGCAGGATCGCCTCGGCGTGGTCCTTGCGGCGGCCGGCCATCCGGGCCAGCGCCCCGCACGGGCGTACGTACGACAGGCGGCCCTGCTCGGTGAAGGCGAGCGAGTCGACCGCCCCGATCTGGTAGACCAGCTCGGCGAACAGGTCCTCGTAGGCCACGTCGAGGTAGCGGTCGCCGCCGCCGAGGAAGTCCCGGTAGCTGACCGCCGCCCCCAGGCGTACGCCGCCGACCAGGCCGCGCCGGATCGCCCCGAGGATGACCCGGGGGGTCCCGGCGTGCAGCCCGGCGGGGATGTTGACGCTCGACACGTACGGCAACACCGCTTCCTCGTGCTGCAGCGCCTCCATCCGGAGGGACTCACCGAACGTCGCATTGAGGTCTAGTTGCACTGCTTCTGCCTTCTCTTCGGTCCGGGCCGGCCGGGCCATCGCGGTCAATCAGGAGACGCCGCCCCCCAGCGGTGCCGGTGCGAGCGGTGCCGACCGCTCGGACGTGCGGGGTGCCCGCTCCGAGGCGTGGGGTCCGCTCAGAAGGGGAGCTTGCGGAAGATCGCCTGCGGGACGTGCCGGAGCACCAGCATGACCAGCTGGAACAGCTTCGGGACCCAGATGACGGTGCGCTGGGTCCGGACGCCATCGACGACCTCGGCGGCCACCTGTTCCGGGGTCACCGCGAGCGGGGCGGCGCGCAGGCCGGCGGTCATCTTCGACCTGACGAAGCCGGGCCGGACGACGAGGACCCCGACGCCGGAGCCGCGCAGGGCCTCGGACATGCCGCGGTAGAAGCCGTCGACGCCCGCCTTGGTGGACCCGTAGACGAAGTTGGACCGGCGGATCCGTTCCCCGGCGACGCTCGACAGCAGGACGATCCGGCCGTGGCCCTGGGTCCGCATCCGGTTGGCCAGCAGCACGCCCAGGTGCACCGGTGCGGTGTAGTTGATCTCGGCCATCTCCAGCGCCTGCTCCGGATCCTGCCAGGCGCCCTCCGCGTCCCCCAGCACCCCGAACGCGACCACGGCCATGTCCACGTCGCCCCCGGCGAAGGCCTGCTCGACGGTCGCCGGGTGGGACGCCGTGGCGCGGGCGTCGAAGTCGACCTCGCGGACGCCGACCCCCTCGGCCCGCAGCGCCTCCGCCGCGGCCGTGCGGCGCTCCGTCGGCCGGGCGGCCAGCACCACGTCGAGGGCCGGGCTCTCGGTGGCGTACGCCCGGGCGATCGCCAGGGCGATGTCGGAGGTGCCGCCGAGCAGCAGCAGGGTGCGGGGATTCGCGGTCGCGTCCATCATGTGGGGGCTCCTGGGGTCAGAGGAAGACGGCGAGGCAGATGGTCACCAGCCAGGCCAGGCCGAGCGCGAGGAGCACCCGGTCGTGCAGGACGACGTCCTCGGGGGCGCCGCCCTCGCCGCGGTCGATGCGGAAGGCGTACTCCAGCATCGCCATGGCGAAAGGAAAGATCGAGATGCCGGCCCACAGCCCCTTGGTGTAGCCACCGAGGCGCTGGTCGAAGGCCCACAGCGAGTACGACATCACCACCGCCACGGCCGCCAGCTCCCAGACGAACTTGAGGTAGCTCTCGGTGTAGCCGGCCAGCGACTTGCGGGTGCCGGCCTCCGGGCCGAGGTGGCGCATCTCGGAGTAGCGCTTGCCGGCGACCATGAACATCGAGCCGAAGGAGGCGACCAGGAGGAACCACTGACTGAGCGGGATGTCACTCGCGACGCCGCCGGCGACGGCCCGCAGCAGGAAGCCGGAGGCCACCACGGCGAGGTCGATGACCGGGAAGTCCTTGAGGAAGTAGGAGTAGAGGAACTGCACCACGACGTACGTGGCGAGGGTGACGCCCAGACCGAGGGACACCCGGAAGCCGAGGGCCAGGCCCCCGATCCCGGTCACCGCCGCCAGCACCCAGGCCATCGGGATCGGCAGCTCGCCGGCCGGGATGGGGCGGAGCCGCTTCGTCGGGTGCTGGCGGTCGGCGTCGATGTCGTGGATGTCGTTGAGCAGGTAGATGGAGGCGGACACCAGGATGAAGGCCACCATCGCCAGGACGGTGTACAGCAGCACATGGGACTCGCCGATCCGTCCGGCCGCCAGCGGGGCGGTGAGGACGAGGACGTTCTTGATCCACTGCTTCGGCCGCATCGCCCGTAGCCAGGCGGGCAGGGAGGGTCGGGTGCGAGAGGCGTCAGTGGTCTGCGGGGCGATTCCGGAATCGGGCGTCGAACTCATGATGGCGCCAGCCTACTGCCACAGGTCGATCCAGCTGATTCCGAGGCCGCCCAGCAGATTCCGCAGCAGCGGCAGGCTGATCCCGACCACGTTGTGCGGGTCGCCCTCGACGCCCGCGACGAAGGCACCGCCGAGCCCGTCCAGGGTGAAGGCGCCGGCGACCCGCTGCGGCTCGCCCGTCGCCACGTACGCGTCGATCTCGGCGTCGCTCGGGTCGGCGAAGTGCACCACGGTGCTGCCGACCGCCCCGGCGGGCCTCGGTGCGCCCGTCCCGCCGGGCAGCGCGACAACGTGGTGCCCGGTGTGCAGGATGCCGGTCGCGCCACGCATCCGCCGCCACCGGTCCCGCGCCTCGGCGGCCGACCGGGGCTTGCCGTACGCGACCCCGTCCATCTCCAGGACCGAGTCGCAGCCGATCACGACGGTGCTGACGGTGGGCTTCCGGAGCAGTTCGACCACCGCGTCGGCCTTGAGCCGGGCCAGCAGTGCGGCGAGCTCGGCAGGGGTGGCGGCGGTGACGCCGTCCTCGTCGACGCCGGACACGATCACCTCGGGGGCGAGACCCGCGGCCCGCAGGGTGGACAGACGAGCCGGGGAGGCCGACCCGAGGACCAGGCGGTGCCCGCCGGTGGGGCGGGGATCCGGTCCGGGAGTGGTCTCCCCGGCTCGTGCGATGTCGGTGATGTCGGTCACGCCCGACAGACTAGGCCTGTCGGGCGTGACCGCGGGAACGTGCCCCTAGAACTGGCGCAGGCCCGAGTTCCAGGCCTCCCGGCCGGTCGCGAACGTCCGGCGGATGGCCCGCCAGTACGAGTTGTACCGGGAATGGCGGGGCTGGGTGCCGGTGCCCGGCGTGGCGTCGGGCCCGGCCAGGGCGGCGAACACCACGGTGATCGCCGCCAGCTCCTCCTCCGACGGGTTCCCGCAGGTGACGCGGAAGACCTCGGAGGACTTCTTCTCCTCGATGTCGGTGCTCACAGCGGAATGTTCCCGTGCTTCTTCGGCGGCAGGCTCTCGCGCTTGGTGCGCAGCAGACGCAGCACCCGGACGATCTCCTGGCGGGTGTCGTGGGGCTGGATGACCTGGTCGATGTAGCCACGCTCGGCGGCCACGTACGGGTTGGCCAGGGTGTCGTTGTACTCGTCGACCAGCGTCTTGCGCAGCGCGGCCGGGTCGGAGTCGTTGGCCAGCTGCTTGCGGTAGAGGATCTCCACCGCGCCGTCGGCGCCCATCACGGCGATCTGGGCGGTCGGCCAGGCGAGGTTGACGTCGGCACCCAGGTGCTTGGAACCCATCACGTCGTACGCACCGCCGTACGCCTTCCGGGTGATGATCGTGATCAGCGGGACGGTCGCCTCGGCGTAGGCGAAGATCAGCTTCGCGCCGCGGCGGATGATGCCGTTCCACTCCTGGTCGGTGCCCGGCAGGAAGCCCGGGGTGTCCTCGAAGGTGACGATCGGGATGTTGAAGCAGTCACAGGTCCGGACGAACCGGGCGGCCTTCTCCGACGCGTCGATGTCGAGGCAGCCGGCGAACTGCATCGGCTGGTTCGCGACGATGCCGACCGTACGGCCCTCGACCCGGCCGAAGCCGACGACGATGTTCTGCGCGAACAGCTCCTGGACCTCGAGGAACTCCTCGTCGTCCAGCACGGCCTCGATCACCCGACGGATGTCGTACGGCTGGTTCGGGGAGTCCGGGATCAGCGTGTCCAGGGCGAGGTCGGTGTCGTTGATGCCGAGATCGGCGACCTCGTCGTAGAACGGCGGGTCCTCGAGGTTGTTCTGCGGCAGGTAGGAGACCAGCTCGCGGACGTACTCCAGCGCGTCGGCTTCGTCGGAGGCCAGGTAGTGGGCGTTGCCGGACTTGGTGTTGTGGGTGCGCGCACCGCCCAGGTCCTCCAGCGAGACGTCCTCACCGGTGACGGTCTTGATCACCGCAGGACCGGTGATGAACATCTGCGAGGTCTGGTCGACCATGACCACGAAGTCGGCCAGTGCGGGGGAGTAGACGT
>CAYOBI010000009.1:0-13059 GCA_964402325.1 uncultured Propionibacteriaceae bacterium
GGTCGGCGGCTCGGGCGGCTCGGGGCCGTCGGACGGCTCGAAGAAGTGACTCATCGGGGGGCTCCCTGGGCGGGCGGCACGGTCTCCCCGGCGGGTTCGCCGGTGGACCTCTCGACGGACAGTGCGTACTCGAGGATCGCCACGGCGGCGGCCTGGTCGATTACGGACCGCTGGGCGCGGGTGCTGCGGCCCGCGGCATGCAGGTCCCGGCTGGCCGCGGCGGTGGTCATCCGCTCGTCGACCAGCCGCAGTCCGGTGCCGGGGTCGAGCCGGCGCCGCAGCAGGGCAGCCCGCCGGCGCATCTTCTGCGCGGCGGGCCCCTCCTTGCCCTTGAGTGTCCGCGGCAGGCCCATCACCACCTCGAGCAGCGGCCCGTACTCCTCGACGAGCAGCAGGATCTCGCCGATCGCGGCGCCCTCGTCCCCCCTGACCTGGACGGTCCGCACAGGATAGGCCAGCGTCGCGGCCGGATCACAGGCCGCGACGCCGATGCGGGCGTCGCCCCAGTCGAGGGCGAGGCGTACGCCGGATCGTACGGTCATCGAGCGGCGCCGACCTTCTCGACGGCCGTGCGGACCGCCGCCAACGCCCTCGGGGCCCCGGCGGCATCGCTGCCGCCGCCCTGGGCGAGGTCGGGCTTGCCGCCGCCCTTGCCGCCGAGCTCGGTCACCGCGGCCCGGATCAGATCACCGGCCGACAGGCCCAGGGCGCGTGCGCCCGCGGTGGTGGCGACCACTGCGGCGGGCTTGTCGGTGCCACCGACCAGCGCCACGACGGCGGGGGTCTCCGCCAGCCGGCCGCGAATGTCGGTGGCCAGGGTGCGCAGGTCGCCCGCGGCCACTCCCTCGACGGACGCCGCCACCAGGGCGACGTCGCCGACCCGGACGGCGCGGTCGACGAACCCGCCGGCGGCCGCCAGCAGCTCCTTGGCGCGGAACGCGGCGATCTCCTTCTCCGCGGCCTTGAGCTGCTCGGCCATCCGGGAGACCCGGTCGGCGAGCTGGTCGGGCTGGGTCTTCAGGGTGTCCGCCAGACCGAGCACCAGCTGGCGCTCCGCGGCGAAGTGGTCGAAGGCCTGCGGGCCGACCAGGAACTCGACCCGCCGGATCCCCGAGCCGATGGACGACTCACCGGTCATCGCGACCAGGCCGATCTGGGCGGTGTGCGACACGTGGGTGCCACCGCACAGCTCGAGGGACCATGGGCTACCCATCTGGACGACACGCACCCGCTCGGGGTACTTCTCGCCGAACATGGCCATCGCCCCGGCCGCCTTGGCATCGGCCAGCCTCATCATCTGGGTGGTCACCGCGAGGTCGTCATTGATCGCCTCCATGGTGCGGCCCTCGATCGCCTGCTGCAGGTCCTTCGACAGCGCCTGGGTGGAGTTGAAGTCGAAGCGCAGGTAGCCGGGCTTGTTGTACGAGCCGGCCTGGACCGCCGTCGGGCCGACCAGTTCGCGGAGCGCGGCGTGCACCAGGTGGGTCGCCGAGTGTGCCTGCCGCGACCCGAGTCGGTGGGCCGCGTCGACCCGCGCGTCGACCCCCTGGCCGACGTACAGCTCGCCCTCCCCGACCCGCACGGTGTGCACGACCAGGCCGGGGACCGGGCGCTGCACGTCGAGCACGTCGAGGTGCAGCCCGTCGCCGGTGATGATGCCGAGGTCGGCGTCCTGGCCGCCGGACTCCGCGTAGAACGGGGTCTCGCCGAGGACGACCTCGACGGTGTCGCCGACCCGAGCCTCCCCGATCACCGTGCCGTCCCGGAGCAGGCCCCGTACGGTGGAGGCGGTGACCAGCTCGGTGTGACCGGTGAACGCGGTCTCCCCGCCGGCGCGCAGCTCGCGGTAGGCGTCGGTGCTGACCATCCCGCCCTTCTTGGCGCGGGCATCGGCCTTGGCGCGGTCCCGCTGCTCCTGCATCAGGCCCTGGAACGCCTTGCGGTCCACGTGCAGCCCCTGTTCCTCGGCCATCTCGAGGGTCAGGTCGATCGGGAAGCCGTATGTGTCGTGCAGCTGGAACGCCGCCGCCCCCGACAGCGTGTCCTCACCGGCGGCCTTGGTCCTCTGCACCGCGACGTCGAAGATCTGCGTGCCGGAGGTGAGCGTACGACGGAAGGTCTCCTCCTCGGCGTACGCCACGTCGCTGATCCGGGCCCAGTTGGCGCCGACCTCGGGCCAGGAGACCTTCATCAGGTCACGGCTGATCGGCAGCAGTTCGCCGAGCACCGGGTCCTGCACGCCGAGCAGGCGCATCGCCCGGATCGCCCGGCGCAGCAGGCGACGCAACACGTAGCCACGCGCCTCGTTGCCCGGCGAGACCCCGTCGGCCATCAGCATCAGGCCGGAGCGGACGTGGTCCCCGACGACCCGCAGCCGGACATCGTCACCGTGGTCGGCGCCGTACGTCTCCCCGGCCAGCTCCGCGGCCCGGCCGATCACCGGCCAGACCTCGTCGATCTCGTACATGTTCTGCTTGCCCTGCAGCAGGTACGCGATCCGCTCCAGCCCGGCGCCGGTGTCGATGTTCTTCCTGGGCAGGTCGCCAGTGACGTCGAAGTCGGTCTTCGAGCGCACCACGGACAGGTCCTGGGTCTGGAAGACCAGGTTCCAGATCTCCAGGAACCGGTCCTCGTCGGCCTCGGGGCCGCCCTCGGGGCCGTACTGGGGGCCGCGGTCGATGTAGATCTCCGAGCAGGGGCCGCCCGGGCCCGGGACGCCCATGTGCCAGTAGTTGTCCTTCAGGCCGCGGCGCTGGATGTGCTCGGCCGGGACACCGACGCCGCGCCACATCGCGAACGCCTCGTCGTCGTCGGTGAGCACGGTGGTCCAGATCCGGTCCCCGTCGAAGCCGAAGCCACCCTCGGACTGCGGGCCGGTGACCAGCTCCCAGGCGTACTCGATGGCGCCCTGCTTGAAGTAGTCGCCGAACGAGAAGTTGCCGAGCATCTGGAAGAAGGTGCCGTGCCGGGTGGTCTTGCCGACCTCCTCGATGTCGAGGGTCCGGACGCACTTCTGGGAGCTGACGGCGCGGTCGAAGGGGGCGACCTCGTCGCCGATGAAGTAGGGCTTGAACGGCACCATGCCGGCGTTGACGAACAGCAACGTCGGATCGTTGTAGACCAGCGGGGCCGAGGGCACCACGGTGTGGCCCCGCTTCTCGAAGAAGTCGAGGTACGTCCGCCGGATGTCGGCTGTCTTCATTCGTCGCCCTCCTCAGGCATGTTCAGCGCCTCGCGGATCTCCGCCTCGCGCTCGGCGGATGCCCGCCGTACGTCGTCGATGAACTCGTTCACCCGCTCCAGCGCCGGGGTCCCCTGGTTCGCCGCGACGACGCGGCGACCGACCAGGACAACCACCGTGGCGGCGGCCGCACCGATGACGAACCACAGCGCGCCACGCGCACCCGCGCGCATCAGCGCGCCCCACCCTTGCCGCGCCGGGACGCGGCGGAGCGCAGTCCGTAGCTGAAGGCCGCGACCTTGACCAGTGGCCCGCCGACGGTGGCGCGGAACAGGGTTGTCAGTTCGGCGGCGTTGCGGGCGACGGTGGTGGCGTTGGCGGTGACCTGCGAGGCGTCGGAGGTGATCAGGCCGACCTTCTCGATCTCGGAGTTGGCCGCGGTCACCGTGCCGCGCAGTTCGGTCATGATCGGCACCAGTGAGTGACCGAAGTCACGCACCACGAGCCGGACCTCCTCCAGGACCCGGGCGAGCTTGAACAACGGGCGGGCGAGGAAGGCCACCAGGAGCAGGGCCGCCAGGGCGGCGAGCAGGCCGGCGATGCCACCGACGGTCATCAGTACCTCCAGGTCAACAGCGTGGTCAGAGTCCACATTCGTACGAATTCAACAGGGTTGACCCTACAACCCGACTCCACCCTTTCCCGCACGCAGCCAGGCCGGGAGAGGACCCGGATCAGCCCTGGGCGGTCGGCGGTCGGTGCTTGCCCAGCAACTCCACCAGCACGTCGAGCCGGTCGGCCATCGCCGCCTCGGCACCGTTGCGGGTCGGCCGGTAGTACTCGGCGTCGACGAGGTCGTCGGGGAGGTACTGCTGTCGGGCCACGCTGTGCGGCGCGTCGTGGGCGTAGACGTAGCCCTTGCCGTGCCCGAGCGCTGCCGCCCCCTGGTAGTGGGCGTCGCGCAGGTGTGCGGGCACCTCGCGTCCTCGGCCGGCCCGGACGTCCTCCAGGGCCCGAGCGATGCCCAGGTAGGCGGCGTTCGACTTCGGGGCCATCGCGCAGGCGACGGTCGCATGCGCCAGCGTGATCCGGGCCTCGGGCATCCCGATCAACTGCACCGCCTGGGCGGCGGCGACGCAGGTCTGCAGCACCGATGACTGGGCCATCCCGATGTCCTCGCTGGCGGAGACGACGAGCCGGCGGGCGACGAACCGGGGGTCCTCCCCCGCCTCGAGCATCCGGGCCAGGTAGTGCAGCGCGGCCTGGACGTCGGAGCCGCGGATGGACTTGATGAACGCGCTGATCACGTCGTAGTGCTGGTCGCCACCCTTGTCGTACCGGACGGCGGCGCGGTCGACGGCCTGTTCCAGCGCCGCCAGGTCGATACCCGTGCTGTCGCGCGCGGTGGCCCCGGCGGCGGCCTCCTCCAGGTAGGTGAGGGCCCGGCGGGCGTCGCCGCCGGCCATCTGCAGCAGCGCAGCCCGGGCGTCCGCCGCCAGGGTGTACGCACCGCCGGTCGGGGTCCGCAGCCCCCGCTCGTCGACCAGGCCCCGGTCGAGCAGCACCCCGATCCCCTCGTCGGTCAACGGGCGCAGGGTCAGCAGCAGGGACCGCGACAGCAGCGGCGAGATCACCGAGAAGCTCGGGTTCTCGGTGGTCGCGGCGATCAGGGTGACCAGCCGGTTCTCGACGGCCGGCAGCAGCACGTCCTGCTGCGCCTTGGAGAACCGGTGCACCTCGTCGACGAAGAGCACCGTCGGATTTCCCCGGGCGAGCTCCCGTTTGGCGGTGTCCAGTTCGGCCCGGACGTCCTTCACCCCCGCGGTCACCGCGGAGATCTCGACGAAGCGGCGGTGGGTGGAGTGCGAGACGACGGCGGCGATGGTCGTCTTGCCGACCCCCGGCGGGCCCCAGAGGAAGACCGAGCCGGGTTCACCGGCCGCCAGCCGTCGCAGCGGGGAGCCGGGGGTGAGCAGGTGGTCCTGCCCGACGATCTCGTCCAGGGTCCGGGGTCGCAGTCGTACGGCCAGGGGCTGCTGACCGTGACCCGCCCAGCTCAGCGTCCCCCCGCGGTGCTCGTGGTCGACGCGGTCGCGTGCATCGTCGTCGACGGGGTTGCCGAACAGATCCTGGCTCATCCTGGCCAGCATATCCGCCGGCGGACCTTGATGACCTGCCCCTCGCCCCGCCCGGGACGCGACGCGGGCCCCGTCCGACCGGAGTGCGTCCGGTGCGGAGGGGGCCCGTGGCAGGCGGACCGGGGGTCAGCCGGCGGCAGGGGCCGCCTTCTCGGCCGGCTGGCCCTTCTCGGCGCCCTTGTCCTTGGGCTTGGCGTCGACGCCCGCCTCACGCCGCTGTTTGAGGGTGATCGGTGCCGGGGCGCCGGTCAGCGGGTCGTAGCCGTTGCCGGACTTCGGGAAGGCGATCACGTCCCGGATCGACTCGGCGTGCGAGAGCAGCGCGACGATTCGGTCCCAGCCGAAGGCGATACCGCCGTGCGGCGGGGCACCGAACTTGAACGCGTCGAGCAGGAAGCCGAACTTCTCCTGCGCCTCCTCCTCGCCGATGCCCATCACGGCGAAGACCCGCTCCTGGATGTCGCGGCGATGGATACGGATCGAGCCGCCGCCGATCTCGTTGCCGTTGCAGACGCAGTCGTACGCGTACGCCAGGGCCGAGCCGGGATCGGTGTCGAAGGTGTCCAGCGACTCCGGCCGGGGAGAGGTGAAGGCGTGGTGCACGGCGGTCCAGGCACCCTCGCCGACGGCGACGTCGCCGGCGGCGACGGCCTCGCTGGCCGGCTCGAACAGCGGGGCGTCGACGACCCAGAGGAAGCTCCAGGCATCCTCGTCGATCATCCCGGTACGCCGGCCGACCTCGAGGCGGGCGGCACCCAGCAGTTCCTGGGAGGACTTGCGTCCCCCGGCGGCGAAGAAGATCGCGTCGCCGGGCTTCGCGCCGGTCGCGGCGGCCAGGCCGTCTCGCTCGGCCTCGGTGATGTTCTTGGCCACCGGCCCGGCCAGGGTGCCGTCCGCGGCGACCGTGACGTACGCCAGGCCCTTGGCCCCGCGCTGCTTGGCCCACTCCTGCCAGGCGTCGAACTGGCGGCGGGGCTGGGAGGCTCCGCCGGGCATCACGACGGCACCGACGTACGCGGCCTGGAAGACCCGGAACGTGGTGTCCTTGAAGTAGTCGGTCATCTCGGTGATCTGCAGCTCGAAGCGCAGGTCCGGCTTGTCCGAGCCGTACTTGTCCATCGCGTCGGCGTACGTCATCCGCGGGAACGGCCGGGGCAGCTCGACGTCGATCTGCTTCCAGACCGCGGCCATCACTTCTTCGGCCAGGGCGATCACGTCGTCCTGGTCCACGAAGCTCATCTCGATGTCGAGCTGGGTGAACTCGGGCTGCCGGTCGGCGCGGAAGTCCTCGTCGCGGTAACAGCGGGCGATCTGGTAGTAGCGCTCCATCCCGGCGACCATCAGCAGCTGCTTGAACAGCTGCGGCGACTGCGGCAGGGCGTACCAGGAGCCGGGGGCCAGCCGGGCCGGGACGACGAAGTCACGGGCACCCTCGGGGGTGGACCGGGTCAGGGTCGGGGTCTCGATCTCGACGAAGTCGTGGGCACCGAGCACGCCGCGGGCCGCCTGGGAGACCCGGGAGCGCAGCCGCAGGGCAGCGGCCTGCTTGGGCCGGCGCAGGTCGAGGTAGCGGTACCGGAGCCGGGCCTCCTCGCCGACGGTGACGTGCTCGTCGATCTGGAAGGGCAGCGGGGCGGAGGCGTTGAGCACCTCGAGCTCGCTGATCGCGACCTCGATCTCGCCGGTCGGCAGGTCGGGGTTGGCGTTGCCCTCGGGACGCTCCTCCACGACGCCGGTGACCTTGATGCAGTACTCGTTGCGCAGGTCGTGCGCGCCCGACGACTGCAGGATCTCGTCCCGGACGACCACCTGGGCGACGCCCGAGGCGTCGCGAAGATCGATGAACGCCACCCCACCGTGGTCACGTCGACGAGCCACCCAACCCGCGAGGGTGACGGTCTGACCGGCGTGCGCGGCGCGCAGGGTGCCGGCGTCATGGGTACGAATCACAGGTGGTCCTTCCAGGGGCGGTCGGGGCGTACGGCCCACCAGCCTACCGCCGATCTCCCCCGGGCCTGTTCCCGGCCGATCCTCCGGTCAGCGCCCGGACCCGGTGCCCACCAGTCCGTAGCGATAGGCCAGCACCAGGATCTGGGTCCGGGACCGGACGCCGAGCTTGTCGCCGAGGTGGCGCAGGTGGGCCTTGACCGCGGCCTCGGAGATGCACATCAGCTCGGCGATGTCCCGGTTGGCCAGGCCTTCGGCGAGGTGGTCGAGGACCTCCTGCTCCCGGGCCGTGGGCGGGGCGAACTGCGCCCGGGGCAGCTTCGGTCGCGGGGGCTCAGCCGGGGTCTCGGCGATGCTGCGGGCCAGCGCCCGGGAGATCCTCGGTGACAGCGGCATCTCGTCGGCGAGAGCCTGGCGGACGCCGTCGATCAGGTCCTCGGCGGCGGCGTCCTTGACAAGGTAGCCTGCCGCCCCGGCACGGAGCGCGGGGACGACGTAGTCGAGCGAGGCGAAACTCGTCACCGCCACCATGCAGGCGTCCGGGTGTCGGCGGCCGATCTCGGTCATCGCCTCGACACCGGACATCCGCGGCATCTTCAGGTCCATCAGCACGACGTCGGGACGGACCTCCTGGTAGCGGGCCACCGCCTCACGCCCGTCCCGGGCCTCGGCGACCACCTGGTAGTCCTCGACGTCCCCGAAGAGGTGCCGGTACGCGTCGCGCACAACGGCCTCGTCGTCCACCACGAGTATTCGGATCTGCGCCATATTCCTAGACTACGAGACGGAAGACTGAGACTACGAGACGCAAGACTAACCGAAAGGCGATGGTGCAGCGGCTATGGGCTCGACCAGTATTGGTGGTGGCGCCGGGGGGTGCTGTCAGTTCAGGAAGGTGGGGTCCGATGAAGCAGATGTTCAAGTCCATCCTGGTGATGGGAGTTGCATTGGTCGTGGTGTCGGCCCCCACCTCCCTGGCAGCCTCGTCGGGCGGCGCCGCGCAGCCCGCTGGCTTCCGCGACGCGATCTGTTGGTGGCTGCCGATCGCCTGCGCCTGAGCGTCCGGGTCCACCGCGCCGACCGACGGCCGCCAGCTCGTCTGTGCGGGTCGTCTCGTCTGTGCGTGTCGGGACCCGACAGGGCCGACCGATGATCCGGCTTCCGGATCTGCCCGATCGACTGGCCGGACTCTTCGAGAGCCGGCCGCTCACGTCGTGGTTGCGGTGGTCCTTGGCCGTCCTGGTGACCGTCAGCCTGGTCGACGACCTGCTTCGCGCCACGTCGGGGGGCTCCGAGTTCCTCCTCGGCCCCGGCCGATTGCCGATCGTGGCGGGTGGGGTGTTGATGTATCTGGTTCTCTACCTCGCCCTGTGGCACACCCCGTGGGCGGTGATAGCGAGCATCCCCTTACTGGTCAGTGTCCTGGTGTCCCGTGACGACGTGACCGGGGTCCTCGCCGGAGGGCTGATGGTGCTGCTCGCGCCGATGACCACCCGTTGGCTGTTCACGGGCCTGACCTGGGCCCTCTACCTGGTCTGGTTGGTGGCCGCCAGTGCGGTCCACGGCAGCCGTTGGCCGGAGTTGTTCTGGCCGGTGCTGTTGCTGTTCTTCGCCGCTGCCGCCATCGGCACGGGTGCCCGGGGCTTCCAGTCGGCCCGGGAGGCGGACCAGCGACAGCTGGCGGAGCTGCGCGAGGAGAACCTGCGAATCCGTGAGGACGAGCGCGCCGCCCTGGCCCGCGAACTGCACGACGTGGTGGCCCACGAGCTGTCGATCATCTCCCTGCAGATCACCAGCCGGTCCCGTTCCGACGACCCGGACGAACTCCATCGGGTACTGGACAGTGTCAAGCGCTCGGCGCATTCGGCCCTCTACGAGTTGCGACTGCTCGTCGGCCTGCTGCGCGAGGGCGGCGACGAGGGCGCTGACCTCGGTCACCTGAACGAGGACACCTCCGTGGTCGGCGTGGTCGAGCAGCTCCGCGGTCAGCTCGGTGATCTCGGGTTCATCGCGACCTGCCGGGTGCCGGCGGAGGTCGACCGCCTGCCGGCCACCCTGACCCGGACACTGATCCGGATCCTGCAGGAGGCCAGCACCAACATCGTCAAGTACGCCCCGCCTGCCAGCACCTGCCAGGCGACCGTGGAGCTGCGGGCCGACGAGGTCCTGCTGACTGTCGTCAACCCGCTCGGCCCCCGGACCCAGTCGACGGAGCTGCGCCGTGGACCGTCCGGGTGGGGGCTGCGCGGCATCGCCGAGCGCGTCGACCTGCTCGGCGGTGACTTCTCCGCCGGGCCGTCGGGCGACGGGTGGCTCGTGCGGGCGACGATCCCGCTGTCGGCCGACGAGCTGGCCTGAAACCGCGGTTCAGCCGCGGACGGTCCGCGGGTACAGGTCGTCGGCCGGCGGCAGCCAGGCGTCGGGGTCCGCGGCCAGTTGCTCGCCGGAGCGGATGTCCTTCACCTCGTCGCTCTCCCCGGCGCCGAACCAGACGTACGGGATGCCCCGCCGGTCTGCGTAGCGGATCTGCTTGCCGAACTTGTCCGCCTTCGGGGCGACCTCGGTCGGGATCCCGCGTCGACGCAGCCGGTCGGCGGTGCGCAGGGCACGTTCCCGGGACTCCTCGTTGTCCACCGCCACCAGCACGCAGGTCGGCACCGACCGGCTCGACGTCAGTTCGCCGCGCCCGAGGATCGGGGCGAGCAGCCGGGTGACACCGAACGAGTAGCCGACGCCGGGGAAGGTCACCTTGCCGTCGGAGGCCAGGGCGTCGTACCGGCCGCCGGAGGCGACCGACCCCATCCGCTCCGAGCCCTGCAGCAGCGTCTCGTAGACCGTGCCGGTGTAGTAGTCCAGGCCGCGGGCGATCTTCATGTCGGCCAGCATCCGGCCGGGCACCTGGCGCTCGGCGACCCGGACCACGGCGGCCAACGCCGCCAGGCCCTCGTCCAGCATCGGGTGCTCCACGCCGAGCGCCCGGACCCGGTCGACGAACGACTCGTCGGTCGTGGCGATGCCGGCCAGCGCCACGCACTGCGCCGCCTGCGCCACATCCAGGCCGACTTCCTCGACCAGCAGCTCGGCGACGACGTCCGGGCCGATCTTGTCGTACTTGTCGACCCGCTGCAGCACCGCCGCGGTGTCCTCGATGCCGAGGCCCCGGTAGAAGCCCTCGGACAGCTGGCGGTTGTTGACGTGCAGCACCACCGGCGGGATGCCGAGGTCGACGTGCAGCTTCTCGAACGCGTCGAGGGCGACCAGCGGGATCTCCACGTCGTGGTGGTCCGCCAGGGTGCCCTGCCCGACGATGTCGACGTCGGCCTGGAGGAACTCCCGGTAGCGTCCCTCCTGGGGCCGCTCGCCGCGCCACACCTTCTGCACCTGGTAACGACGGAACGGGAACACCAGGTGACCGGCGTGCTCCAGCACGTAGCGGGCGAAAGGCACGGTCAGGTCGAAGTGCAGACCCAGGTCGTCGCCGTCCCCGCCCTCGTCGAGCCCCTGCAGCCGTCGGACGACGTAGATCTCCTTGTCGATCTCGCCCTTGCGGGCCAGTTGGTCCATCGGCTCGACGGCTCGGGTCTCGATCGGGGCGAACCCGTGCAGTTCGAAGGTCGTGGTCAGGATCCGCAGCGCATGGAGCTCGACCATCCGTTCGGCCGGGAGGAACTCGGGGAAACCGGACATCGGCTTGGGGCGGCTCATGCGGGCACAGGCCTTTCTGGTCGGGAGGTACGCCGTCGGGGTGACGTAGGACGACGGGTGAGGGGTCAGAACGAGGTTAGTCCCTGCGCCGTCAGGTACGGGTTGGTGGCTCGCTCCCGGGACACCGTGGTCTGCCCGCCGTGGCCGGGCAGCAGGACGGTCTCGTCCGGCAGCCGGAGCACGACCTCGCGCAGCGTGCGCCGCATCGCCTCCGGGTCACCGCCGGGGAAGTCGACCCTCCCGATGCTGCCGGCGAACACCACGTCCCCGGTGAACACCAGCGGCCGGGCCTCCTCGGTCCCGGACACGCCGGCCCCGAGGTGCTGCAGCCGGTACAGCACCGACCCGGGGGTGTGGCCGGGGGCGTGCAGCGCCTCGAAGTCCAGGCCGGCCAGGCTGATCCGGTCGCGGTCGGCCACCTCGTGCACCTGTGCGGGTGCCCGATCGGTGAAGTCGCGGGCCCGGCCCGTCGCCTGGCTGACGTACTCCCGCGCACCGGGGATCTCGTACGGGTCGGTGAGCCGTGGCCGGTCGGCGGAATGGATCCAGCAGCCCACCCCGTACGTCTCACAGACGTCGATCGCGGTGTAGAGGTGGTCGATGTGCCCGTGGGTCAGCAGCACCCCCTGCGGAACCAGGCCGTTCTCCTCGACCAGGTCGCGGACCACGTCGGCGGCGCCGACACCGGGGTCGAGGACCACGCACTGCCCCTCGTCCCCGGGGGCGACCAGGTAGCAATTGGTCTGCCAGGGGCCCGCGGGAAATGACGCGATGAACACAACGGCCACCATATCCGGCAAGATGTACCCCATGAGCGAGATGACAGGGCCAGCTTCCTTTGGTCGCGTCGACAACGACGGCACCGTATTCGTCCGCACCGCTGAGGGAGAACGGGCCGTCGGCCAGGTCTCCGGTGCCGAACCGGCCGAGGCGCTCGCGATCTATGTCCGTCGATTCGAGAACCTCGCCGTCGAGGTCACACTGCTCGAGGACCGCCTCAAGGGCGGCGCCCTGGCCCCCGACGACGCGCGCAAGCGCATCACGCAGGTGAAGGCCAGCGTGCACGAGGCCTCGGCGGTCGGCGACCTCGCGGCGCTGGAGGCTCGGCTCGACGCCCTGACCCCGCTCCTCGAGGCCAAGAGCGAGGAGCGTAAGGCCGCCCGGGCGGCCCAGAACGAGGAGACCCGGACGGCGAAGGAGGCGATGGTCGCCGAGGCCGAGAAGATCGCCGAGGGCAGCGACTGGCGCGGGGGGGTGAACCGGTTCCGCACCCTGCTGGATCAGTGGAAGGCCCTGCCGCGGATCGACAAGGCCACCGACGACGCGCTGTGGCACCGCTTCTCCACCGCCCGGACCACGTACACCCGCCGGCGCAAGCACCAGTTCGCCGAGCAGAGCGCCAAGCGCGACGAGGCCAAGGCGGCCAAGGAGGCGATCATCGCCGAGGCGGCGCCACTGGCCGAGTCGACCGACTGGGGACAGACCTCCCGTGACTTCCGCGACCTGATGCAGCGCTGGAAGGCGGTCGGCCCGGCGCCCCGCGAGATCGACGACAAGCTGTGGAAGCAGTTCCGGGCCCTGCAGGACCAGTTCTTCAACGCCCGCAACGCGGCGCAGAACGCCCAGGACGAGGAGTTCCGGGGCAACCAGGAGGCCAAGGAGGCGCTGCTCGACCGCTACGAGCCGCAGATCCATCCCGACGACGACCTGTCCCGTGCCAAGCAGCTCTACCGCGAGATGCTCGACCAGTGGGCCGAGATCGGCAAGGTGCCGCGGGACGCCATCCGCGGCCTGGACAACCGGCTCCACAAGCTCGACCAGGCGATCCGGGAGCGCGAGGACGCCGAGTGGAAGCGTACGGACCCCCAGGCCCGCGAGCTGGCGACCGACACCGCCCGGAAGTTCCAGGCGAAGATCGACGACCTGACGGAGAAGGCCGCGAAGGCCGAGGCTCGCGGTGACGCCAGGAAGGCCAAGGAGCTGCGCGACTCGATCGCGACCTACCAGTCCCTGCTCGAGCCCGCCGAGCGCGCCGCGCACGACTACGGGGCCTGAGGACCGCGGGGCCTGAGGACCGCGGGGCCTGAG
>CAYOBI010000009.1:13159-41425 GCA_964402325.1 uncultured Propionibacteriaceae bacterium
CGCGCACGACTACGGGGCCTGAGGACCGCGGGGCCTGAGGACCGCGGGGCCTGAGCCCCGGAAGACCCGACAGGGGACCGTCGGCCGACCGGCCGACGGTCCCCTGTCGAGTCCGGGCAGTCAGGCTGGAGAAGGCGTCAGGCGCGGACGCGACCCACGTCGTAGACGCCCGGGACCCGGCGGATCGCGTTCATCACGTGGTCCAGGTGGGTCGGGTCGGGCGTCTCGAACGACATCGTGATCCGCGCGGTCCGGTCCCGGTGGGTGTTGACACTGGCCGAGGTGATCGAGATGTGCTGCTCGGAGATGGACCGGGTGACGTCGGAGAGCAGCCCGTTGCGGTCCAGCGCCAGGATCTGGACGGTGACCAGGAACGAACTGGCGGACGTCGGGGCCCAGGAGACCTCGACGATCCGTTCGGCGCCGTGTTCCAGCAGGTCCTGGGCGTTGCTGCAGTCGCGCCGGTGCACCGACACGCCGGAGGCGCGCGTGATGAAGCCGATGATGTCGTCGCCGGGCACCGGGGTGCAACAGCGAGCCAGCTTGACCCAGACGCCCTTGTCCCCGTGCACCATGACGCCGGTCTCGGTGGCGGACGGTGAGGTGCGGGGCCGGCGCAGGACGACGGAGTCCTCGCTGGTCTCCTCGGCGACCTCCTCCGGCCCGCCGGCGATCTCCACCAGCCGCTGGCAGACCGCCTGTGGGGACACCGAGCCCTCGCCGACGGCCTTGTAGAGACCGTTCACATCGGCGACCCGGAAGTAGGCCGCCACCTCGGTGAGGTGCTCGATGGTGAGCAGACGCTGCATCGGCATGTCCATCCGGCGCATCTGTCGGGCGAGGGCCTCCTTGCCGCTCTCGATCGCCTCGTCGCGCCGCTCCCGGCTGAAGTACTGGCGGATCTTCGCCCGTGCCCGCGGGCTCGCGACGAACTCCAGCCAGTCCCGGGACGGCCCCGCACCCTCGGCCTTGGAGGTGAGGATCTCCACCCGGTCGCCGGTCTGCAACTTTGACTCCAGCGGCACCAGGCGGCCGTTGACCCGGGCCCCGATGCAGCGGTGGCCGACCTCGGTGTGCACCTGGTAGGCGAAGTCGACCGGGGTCGCGCCCTGCGGCAGGGTCAGCATGTCGCCCTTCGGCGTGTAGACGATGACCTCGTCCACGCTGATCGAGAACAGCAGGTCGTCGAGGAACTCCTCGGGGTCCTCCGTCTCGCGCTGCCACTGGTTGAGCGCCCGGACCCAGTTGAGCTCGTTCGGGTCGGACCGGTCCCCCTTGCCCTCCTTGTACTTCCAGTGCGCCGCGACGCCGTAGTCGGCCCGCCGGTGCATGTCCCAGGTGCGGATCTGGAACTCCACCGGGGTGCCCTCGGGACCCCGTACGGTCGTGTGCAGCGACTGGTACATGTTGTACTTCGGCATCGCGATGTAGTCCTTGAACCGCCCGGGCAGGGGGTTCCACCGCGAGTGCAGGACGCCCAGCGCGCCGTAGCAGTCCTGGATCGAGTCGACGATGATCCGCAGCGCGACGAGGTCGTAGATGTCCTCGAACGAACGGCCGCGGACGATCATCTTCTGATAGATCGAGTAGTAGTGCTTCGGCCGTCCGGTCACGGTGGCACGGATCCCCGCCCGGTGCAGGTCCCCGTCGATCATCTCGGTGACCTGCTTGAGGAACCGCTCCCGTGACGGCGCCCGCTGGGCGACCAGGTGGACGATCTCGTCGTACAGCTTGGGCTGCATGGTGGAGAAGGCCTGGTCCTCCAGCTCCCACTTGATGGTGTTCATCCCGAGCCGGTGGGCCAGCGGCGCGTACACCTCGAGGGTCTCGGCCGCGATCCGGTTCTGCTTGTCGGGCCGCAGGAAGTGCAGGGTCCGCATGTTGTGCAGCCGGTCGGCCAGCTTGATCACCAGGACCCGGATGTCCTGGCTCATGTTGACGATCATCTTGCGCAGCGTCTCGGCCTTCGCCGAGGGGCCGTACGTCACCTTGTCGAGCTTGGTCACCCCGTCGACCAGCAGCGCCACCGTCGGGCCGAAGTCGGCGGTGACCTGCTCCAGGGTGTAGTCGGTGTCCTCGACGGTGTCGTGCAGCAGCCCGGCGCAGATCGTCTCCTCCGCGGCGCCCAGCTCGGCGAGGATCGTCGCGACGGCCAGCGGATGGGTGATGTACGGGTCGCCGCTCTTGCGCTTCTGGCCGGAGTGGTGCTGCTCAGCGGTGAGGTAGGCGCGCTCGACCAGGGCCAGGTTCGCCCGTGGGTGGCTGGCCCGAATCGCCTGGAAGAGCGGATCGAGGACGTTGGGCTCCTGGGCCTTGGTGCCGAGGCGCGCCAAACGCTGCCGCATCGACAGACGCGGCGCGTCGTTCACGGCCACGGGCAACAGTTCGTCACTCACGGCGTCCTCCTCCCGGAGCCACCTTGTCAGAGCCTAGATTCTAGCCCGCCCGGCAATGTCCACGTCCGTCCCGGCCCAACTGCCCACGGAGCGGGACGCGACCTGACCGAAGCGGGACGGGTCACTCCTCGCCGACTGTCACCAGCGCGGTGATCTCGGTCTCCCCCAGCCCCGCGTCGGCGAGCAGCGTGCGCGGGTGCAGGAAGGAGAGCTCCATCAGCACCCCGACGTGCACCAGTTCCGCCCCGAGCCGGTGGACCAGCCGCGCGGTCGCGGCCAGGGTGCCGCCGGTGGCCAGCACGTCGTCGACCACCAGCACCCGGGAGCCGGGCCGGATCGCGTCGGTGTGGATGGTCAGCGTCTCGGTGCCGTACTCCAGGTCGTAGCTGACCTGGTACGTCTCGGCGGGCAGCTTGCCGGGCTTGCGGACCGGGACGAAGCCGGCCCCGAGGGCGTACGCCACCGGGGCGCCGACGATGAAGCCGCGCGCCTCCATCCCGACCACCACGTCGATGCCGGCCGGGGCGGCGGCGACGAGTTCGTCGATGGTGGCCCGGAAGCCGATCGGGTCGCCGAGCAGCGGGGTGATGTCCTTGAAGCCGACGCCCTGCTTCGGGAAGTCCGGGATGTCGCGGATCAGCGAGGCGATCAGCCGGCGGCGCTCGGCGGAGGTGGCCGGGACGACCGGGGTGGTCGAGGTCATGTCGGCTCCCTTCAGTGCGTCTGGCGGCGTTGGTCGCGGGTCCGGTGCTGCGGCTGGTGGCGTTCAGCCGGGGTGAGGGTCGGCACCACCTCGGGTCCGGCCTCCTCGGGGGCCTCGGTGACGTCCACCGCGACGGTGACCGGCACGGCCTCGGTACCGTGCCCGGCATCCTCGCGGGCGCGTTCGCGCTGCTCGTGGCGGTCCAGCTTGCGCCGCCAGTCCTTCATCTCGGCGGTCCGCTCCTTCATGTCCACCAGCAGCGAGGCGGCGATGAAGATCGACGAGTACGCGCCGGCGATCATGCCGACGAACATCGCCAGGGACAGGTCCTTGATCGGGCCGGTGCCGAGGACGAAGACGCCGGCGATCAGCAGGGCCGCCACCGGCAGCACGCCGATGATGGTGGTGTTGATCGAGCGGAGCAGCACCTCGTTGAGGCTCCGGTTGGCCGCCGTCGTGTACGTCTCACGGTTGGTCGGCAACTGGTGCACGTTCTCCCGCACTCGGTCGAAGACGACCATCGTGTCGTACAGCGAGTAGCCGAGAATGGTCAGGAGCGCGGTGAGCGTCGCCGGGGTGACGGAGAAGCCGACCCAGGCGTACACCCCGATGGTGACCAGCAGGTCGTGCAGCACCGAGACGATCGCAGCCACCGCCATCCGCCAGTCCCGGAAGTAGATGGCGATCACCAGGCCGACCAGGACGAGGAACACCGACAGCGCGATGATCCCCTTCTGGGTGATCTGTTTGCCCCAGGAGGCGCCGATCAGGCTGTAGGACACCTGCTCGCTCGGTACGCCGGCCCAGCTGGCCAGTGCCCCGCGGACCTTCGTCACCTCGTCGCTGGTCAGCGAGCGGGTCTGCACGTTGACGGTGTTGGCGCCGATCGTCGTCACGGTGACGTCGGTCAGCTCCGGCAGGCCGGTCCGGGTCACCACGGCCTGCGCGTCCGCGACGGTCGTGGCGGTCACCGCGTGCGGGACACGGAAGTCGGACCCGCCCCGGAACTCGATGCTCAGGTTGAGCCCGCGCACCAGCAGACCGACGATGCAGATGGTCAGCACGACGGCGCTGATCAGGTACCACCGGCGCCGCCGGGACAGCAGGTCGAAGACGTTCTCGCCGTGGGAGAGCCGGACGAGGGCTCGGAACGGGGCAGCCATCAGGCCTCCTCAGGTGTGCTGTCGAGACCGGACCGGTCCCGGCGCCGACGGATCGGCAGCGATTCGACACCGATCTGGGCCGGTTCGAGCCCCGATCCGCGTCGTCCCTCGCCGTAATAGCGGGTGCGCATCAGCAGCGTCATCATCGGCTTGGTGAACAGGAAGGTGATCACGATGTCGATCACCGTGGTCAGCCCGAGGATGAAGGCGAAGCCGCGGACCGCCCCGATCGACAGGACGAACAGCACCACCGCGCTGAGCAGCTGCACGCCGTCGGAGATCAGGATGGTCCCCCGGGCCTTCAGCCAGCCGGACTCGACGGCGGACCGTAGCGTCCGCCCCGATCTCACCTCGTCCTTGATGCGTTCGAAGAAGATGATGAACGAGTCCGCGGTGACGCCGATGCCGACGATGGCGCCGGCCACGCCGGGCAGGTTGAGGGCGACGCCCAGGCCCTGGCCGAGCAGCACCATCAGGCCGTACGTCAGGCCGGAGGCGAGCACGATGGTGGCCATCACCACCCAGGACAGGCTGCGGTAGATGGCGATCGCGAAGGCGGCCACCAGCACCAGGCCGAGGGCACCGGCGATCAGCGCGCCCTGCAGCTGTTCACCGCCGAGGACCGGGGACACGGTATCCACCGAGTCGATGCTCAGCGACAGCGGCAACGCGCCGTACTTCAGTACCGAGGCGAGGTTCTGCGCCGCCTCCTGGGTGAAGCCGGTCGACCCGCCGTCGATCTGGGCCCGGCCGTTCGGGATCGCCTCGTTGACCTGGGGGGCGGAGACGACCTTGCCGTCCAGGACGATGGCGAACTGCTTGGACGGCACGCCCTGCGCCAGCTGGGTCGTGGCGGCGGAGAAGAGCTTGGCCCCGGCCGTGTCGAACTCCAGGGTGACGACCCACTGCAGCTGGTTCTGCGGGATGCCCGCGCTGGCGGTGGTCACCTGGTTGCCGCTGACCACGGTCGGTCCGAGCAGGTACTTGGTGGTGCCCTCCCGGTCACAGGTCATCAGCGGCTGGTCGGCCACGTCGGTGACCGGCTGCCCGCAGCTGTAGGCCTGGAAGTTGGCGAAGTCCTGCTCCGTCGGCTGCCAGGAGAGGGCGTTGTCCTGGGTGGTGCCGCTGCCGGCGACGCTCGGGTAGGCCGAGGGGCTCATCGTCGGTGTCGCCGCGGCGGTGCTCGCCGGCGCGGTCGGCAGATTGTTGCCCTGCGCGGATGCGGTCGCCGACGGGCTGGCCTGGGTGGTGGCGCCGGACCCGGCCTGCGGCGTCGAGGTGGCGCTCGGCGAGGCGGACGGCACCGTCACGGTCTGGGCGTAGTAGACGACCCGGAAGTTCAGCAGCGCGGTCTGGCCGACCATGTCCCGCAGCCGGTCCTGGCTGACGTTGGGGACGCTGACGGTGATCTGGTCGTTGCCCGAGGTGGTGACCTGGGACTCACCGACACCGAGGCTGTCGACGCGCTGCTGGATGATCGTCCTGGCCTGCTCCAGGCTCGACTTGTCGACCTGGCCCGAGCCGGTGGTGTTGGCCGCGGTCAGGGTGATCGTCGTGCCACCGCGCAGGTCGAGGCCGAGCTTGGGCAGCCAGGTGTTCATCCCGGCCATGGTCCCGTACACGGCCGCGATCACCACGAAGATGACCAGCAGCGGCCGCCAGGGATGGACCGGTTGGGAGGAGCGTGCGGACTTCGTCGCCATCGCGGAGCGGCTCAGGCGTTCCGCGTGCCGGTACCGGGCTCGCCCTCGTCACCCTCGGAGCGCTTCTCCTCGGGGGTGGTGTCTGTGCCTTCGGTGTCGGTGCCCCGGGTCTCCGGGGCGGCCTCCTCGAGCGGGGTGCCGGCCGGCGTGGCGTCGGTGACGACCTCGGCCTCCTCGTCCTCGGGGTAGGTGTGGAACTCGTCACGGCTGCGCGGGGTGACCCCGGAGATCAGCCGCTTGTCGACGGTGATGACGACGCCGGGGGCGACCTCGACGCGGGCCTGGACGTCGCCCATCTCGACCAGGGTGCCGTACACACCGATCTGGGTCTGGACGCGGGCACCCGGGGCGAGCTCCTTCATCAGCTCCGCCTGCTTCTTCGCCTGGACGCGCCCGGGGCGCACCAGCATGAAGTAGCCGAGGGCGACGAAGAGCACGATCATCAGCAGGGTGCTCGTGGAAGAGCCGTTGAACATGTGTCTCAGTTCTCCTGGTCGGGGATGGTCGGGGCGAGTCTAGTCCCACAGAGAGGGCACACCGTTCTCCTCACCCGGGGCGCCCAGGCCCAGGTGTGCGAAACCGGCCGGCGTAGCCACCCGGCCGCGGGGCGTACGCATCATGAATCCGAGGCGGACGAGGAACGGCTCGGCCACCTCCTCGACGGTGTCGGGTTCCTCCCCCACCGCGATCGCCAGGGTGGACAGTCCCACCGGGCCACCACCGAAACGTTCGCAGAGGGCGGACAGCACGCCCCGGTCGAGGCGGTCGAGCCCCAGCTCGTCGACCTCGTAGAGGTCGAGCGCGGCCCGAGCGATCCGGCGGTCGACGATGCCGTCGCCGTGCACCTGCGCGTAGTCGCGGACCCGGCGCAGGAGCCGGTTGGCGATCCGGGGCGTGCCACGGGAACGGCGGGCGATCTCGCGGCCGGCGTCCGCCTCGACGGGGACGTCGAGGACCCGCGAGGAGCGCTGGACGATGTGTTCCAGCGCCTCGGGGCCGTAGTACTCCAACTGGGCGGTCATCCCGAACCTGTCCCGCAGCGGCCCGGGCAACAGGCCCGCGCGGGTGGTGGCGCCGACCAGGGTGAAGTGCGGGATCTCGATCGGGATGGCGGTCGCGCCGGGTCCCTTGCCGACCACGACGTCGACGCGGTAGTCCTCCATCGCCAGGTAGAGCATCTCCTCGGCGGGCTTCGACATCCGGTGGATCTCGTCGAGGAAGAAGACCTCGCCCTCGACCAGCCCGGACAGGATCGCGGCCAGGTCGCCGGCGTGCTGGATCGCCGGGCCCGACGAGATCCGCAGCGGCACGCCCATCTCGGCGGCGATGATCATCGCCAGGGTGGTCTTGCCGAGTCCGGGGGGCCCGGAGAGCAGCACGTGGTCGGGGGTGCTGCCGCGCTGGCGGGCAGCGGCCAGCACCAGGCCGAGCTGGGCACTCACCCGGGGCTGGCCCTCGAAGTCGTCCAACCGGGCCGGACGCAGCGCCGCCTCGACGGCGCTCTCCTCGGGGGTCGCGTACGGGTCGATCGGTCCGCGATCGGTCACGCCGTCACCTGGCCAACGAGCGCAGCGCCGCCCGCATCAACTGCGCCACACCGACCGACGGGTCCTCTGCGACCAGCGGCTCGACGGTGTCGCAAGCGGCCTCGGCGTCCTTGGCGGACCAGCCCAGGCCCTGCAGGCCGCTGGAGACCTGTTCGCGCCACAGCGGCCGCTCGGGCTGCACCGCCGCCGGGGTGCCGGGGGCCGCCTCCACGCCGAGCCGGACGACCTTGTCCTTGAGTTCGACCAGGATCCGCTCGGCGGACTTCTTGCCGACGCCCGGCACCTTGGTCAGCACGTGCAGGTCCTCGGCCCGGATCGCCGCGACCAGCGCCGCGGGATCCAGCAGCGACAGGATCGCCAGGGCGAGCTTCGGCCCGACCGAGTTGACCCCGAGCAGCATCTCGAAGGCCTCCCGCTCGATCGGGTCGACGAACCCGAACAGGGTGAACACCTCCTGGCGGACCTGGAGCGAGGTCTCGACGTGGCCGGGCTCCCCCGGGCGCAGCCCGGACAGGGCCCGGGCGGTGCACTGCACCTCCAGTCCGAGCCCGCCGACATCGATCACGGCCGAGGTGGGCCGGACCGCGGTCACGGTCCCGGTGAGGTGCGCGATCACCGCGGGTTCTCCTTCCAGGTCGTGGGTCGGGTCGATCGATGGTCGGCGACGGCCTGCTGCCAGCGGTTGGCCGGGGCCGCGGCACCCGTCGGGACGGGCCCGCCGCCGAGCCCGTTGGCCTCCAGCCCGTACGACTCCAGGCCGGTCCGCCAGACGTGGCAGACCGCCAGCGCGACAGCATCGGCGGCGTCGGCCGGGCGCGGCATCTCGGCCAGCCCGAGGATCCGGGTCACCATCGTGCCGACCTGCTTCTTGTCCGCCCGGCCCGATCCGGTGACGGCCGCCTTCACCTCCGAGGGGGTGTGCAACCGCACCGGCAGCCCGTGCCGGGCGCCGACCAGCATCGCGACCCCGGCCGCCTGGGCGGTCCCCATCACGGTCGGGCTGTTGTGCTGGGCGAATACCTGCTCGATCGCCACCACGTCGGGGCGGTGTTCCCGCAGCTTCGCCTCGATCTCCGCCTCCAGCGCCACCAGCCGGCGCGGCGTGTCGAGGTCGGCGGGCGTACGGAAGACCCCGACGTCGACCAGGGTGCACCGGCGCGACCGGTCGCCGTCGACGACGCCGAAGCCGCACCGGGTCAGGCCCGGGTCGATGCCGAGGACTCGCACGCTGTGCCGGGCCTCAGTCCTCGGAGAGGGAGGCGAGGGCCTCGGCGTCGGGCTCGTAGTTGCCGTAGACGTTCTGCACGTCGTCCAGGTCGTCGATGGCGTCGACGAGCTTCTCGACCTTCTCGAAGACCTCCAGGTTCACCTGCTGGGTGAAGTCCGGCACGAACTCCACCTCGGCGGAGTCGTAGTCGAGCCCGGCGGCCTGGACGGCCTTGCGGACGTCGACCACGGCGTTCGGGTCGCTGATCACCCGGAACGCCTCGCCACCGTCCTGGACGTCCTCGGGATCGGCCTCGAAGGTCGCCTCGAGCAGGTCGTCCTCGCTGATCTCCTTGCCGTCCTGCTTCTTGGCGACCGAGACGACGCCCTTGCGCTGGAACATCCGCGAGGTCGACCCCGGGTCGGCGACGGTGCCGCCGTTGCGGGTGATCGCCACCCGGACGTCGGACGCGGCCCGGTTGCGGTTGTCGGTCAGGCACTCGATCAGCAGGGCGATGCCGGCGGGGCCGTACGCCTCGTACATGATCGTCTCGTAGTTGACGGCCTCGCTGCCCTCACCGGAGCCACGCTTGACGGCGCGGTCGATGTTGTCGTTCGGAACCGACGACTTCTTCGCCTTCTGGATGGCGTCGTAGAGGGTCGGGTTGCCGCCCGGGTCACCGCCACCGACGCGGGCCGCGACCTCGATGTTCTTGATCAGCTTGGCGAAGAGCTTGCCGCGCTTGGCATCGATGACGGCCTTCTTGTGCTTCGTGGTGGCCCACTTGGAATGCCCACTCATGAGTGGCTCCTGTCGTTCGTACGCCCCGGGGCGTCAGCCCCAGATGCGGGGGTGTTCGGGGGTGGTGGGCGCGGACTGCGCCCAGCGGCGGCGCCACGGTGCGGCGCCGCTCTCGACGGCCGATGCCGCCCGTCCGGTGAACCTGTGGGTCCACCCGGCGGCGGGCTGTTCCCCACCGGGGTCGGGTACCCGCCCCCCGGCGATGTCGGTGCCCCGCACGGTGTCACTGCGGTCGCTGGTCCTGCGGTCGCTCACGGCTGTGTCACCCCCGTCCTTCCTCGACGCGTCCTGCCACGACATCCGTCACCATGGTCGCCCCGGCGTGCAGGTAGGCCACCTGCGGGTCCGGGCCGAGCCGGTTCGCGACGATCTCCAGCGCGTCGGCGAGCGTCGTCGCCGCGCGCATCCCCATCCTGGCCGCACTGTCCCGGTCCGCGCCGACCCAGACGATGTCGCCGCAGTGGGCACGGGCGCGGGAGATCGCGTACCACTGGTACACCGGCAGGATACCCGCGTACGCGTGCTGGTCGCGGTGGACGTGGCCGTACCAGTCGTCCTCGGCGAACCGGCGCTCGTGCTCGGCGTTGACGACCGCCGGGTCGGTGGTCCGGGCGAGCACCTGGGCGAAGAAGTCGCCCGCCGCCCGGTGCTCGGTGCTGGAGAAGTCCTGCCGCAGCGGGTGGCAGACGATCACCGCGCCGCCCCGGCGCACCGGGCCCCCGGGGCGGTCCAGCCCCCGCAGCGCCGACCAGGCGGCGGTGAGCGGGTCCACGGTCGTCCCCGCGTTGTACCGGGTGCGGCCGGGCACTCCGGTGATCAGCACGTCCACCGGCGCGGGCAGCTGGACCGCCTGCTGGTCGGCGAGCACCTCGCGGGTCGCCCGGGCGACCCGGACCGGGTCACCGGCGGCGATCGCGGCGGTCCGGCGGGCCTGGCCGGCCTCCCACATCGCCCGGTGCAGCCGTTCCCGGGCCACCCCCTGGGCCTGGCGGGCGAGGCTGAGGGCCATCCGCTGGCGTACGCTCCACTCCCACTCCCGGCGACCCAGGTAGTCGAACGCGGGCGCGACGTCGGCCTGGTCGGTGACCACGTCGATGGCGAACAGCGGCAGCTTCGCGGCGATCACGGCGGCGACCCGGTCCGCGGCGCCGTCGACGGCGCCGAAGCCGTGGCAGGCGTCCAGGGTGGCGAGCCCGACCACGCCGTCGGCGAGGAACCCGGCGCCGGCGTCGCCGGCCTCCCGGGCGACGTTCACCGTCACCACGACGTCGGACTCGGCCAGCCGCCGGTCGACCAGCACCGGCTCGCCGGCCGTGGTCAACCCGAGGTCGGCGGCGCCGGCCGGGTCGGCCAGGTCGTGCTGCAGCACCAGTCCGTCCGGTCCCAGCGCGTCGACGACGCGCCGGCCCAGCACGGCGGCCAGTTCGGTGCCGGTGAGCCGGCGACCTGCGCCGACGGCGACCAGGACGCGGACGTCGTTCACCTGGCGGGTGGCGGCCACCTCGAGCACCTGCTCCAGCAGCCGGGCCCGGATGTCCTGCGCCATCGGGGCGACGGCCAGACCGGTGACCACCACGGTGAGCCGACGCCCGGGGGCGAGCAGGTCAGCCAGCGGGGCGGAGCCGTACGGATGGCGCAGCGCGTCGCTGATCGCCTGGTTGACGTCCAGGATGGCCGCGTCGTGCTCGTTCGGGTACACCACCTGGGTGCCGAGCGGCAGCGTCGCCAGTCGGCCGGCACCGCCGTCACCGATCAGCAGGGCGGGGGTTCGCTTCTCGACCTCGAGGATGAATCCCGGTCGTGACATGTCTGCGTTCTCCTCGTCTAGCGGCCGCGCGGCCGGTTGCGGCTCCCGGCGCTGTGGGAGCTCCATTCCACGATCGACCAGTGGTCGGCCTGCGCCACCCGCATCAGCGGGACGTCCGGGTTGACCGCCACCGGGTTGCCGACCGCCCGCAGCATCGACTCGTCGGCGTGCGAGTCGGCGTACGCGTAGCTGGCACCCAGATCGATGTCGTGGGTCGCCGCGTAGTAGCGCAGCCAGGCCGGGCGGGACTCGCCCACCAGCGGCGGACCGGTCAGGTAGCCGGTGCACCGCCCCTGCGCGTCGGTGGACAGCTCCGCCGCGACGATCTCGTCGAACAGCGGCACCAGCGGGCGGGTGAACGGGCGGATGGTGCCGGTCAGCAGGACCGTCACGTGTCCGGCCTCGCGGTGCTCGCGGACCCGGCGGATCGCCTCGGGGGCGAGCCGGTCCATGATCACCTCGGTCAGTTCCCGGTCGACGAAGTCCTCCAGGGCCGACAGGTCGGCGCCGCGGTAGCGACGGTAGAGGGCGCGCAGGAAGGCGCCGCGGTCGCGGTTCTCGGTCCACAGGTAGCCGGGCAGGTCACGGACCAGCGCGGCGACCTCCTTGGCCCGGCCCCACCGGTCCAGCTCGGGCAGTCGGGCCCACAGGTAGCTGCGGACGACGTCGGAGTTGAGCACCGTGCCGTCCAGGTCGAAGGCCGCCAGCACGGTGCCGGGCTGCTTCGCCGGGGTGAGCTCGCGGTAGGTGGCAGGCCGGGCGTTGCGGCGCCGCTTCAGCTCCTCCATCCGGCGGACCGGCTTGGTCACCGCCGGGCAGTGGATGCCCTCGATGTAGTCCTTCCAGTCGTACACCGAGGAGTCGAAGGCGAAGGCCTCGACGTCGGCCGGGTCGAGCCGGTTGTGCAGGGCCAGGGTGTTGTCGTCGAGGTAGGTGACCTCGGAGCGCAGGTACTCCCCGTAGATGGTCAGGTAGCGACGCAGGAAGGCGATCTGTTCGCCGCCCTTGTCGAGGTCGCGGGCCAGCCGGCGGAAGATCTCCACCCGCGGCGCGACCTTGAGCGCCATGTCGGCGAACTGGTAGGCCTTCGTCGAGGTGTTGAGCAGCTGGTCGACCCGCTGCGCGCCGGGGAAGCTCCAGGTCGGCAGGTGTGCCGCGCCACGGCCACCCGGGTTGAGCGGGTGCTCGAGGAAGTACGAACGGACGTGGTCGTACAGATCGGCGAAGGTGAGCGGGTTCCGGGCGCCGGAGTTGACGTGGTAGAAGACCGGCTTGCCGATCTGCGGCTGGGTGGCACAGACCGCCAGGGTGGCGTTGACGACCATGTCGCACGGCACGATGTCGATCACCGAGTCCGGCGAGGCCGGCAGCTCGGGCATGTTGCCCTTGCCGTACGCCAGGATGATCGGGTCGGCCATCTTGAAGCCCTCGATCCACCCCGGATGCGGGTACTTCAGCGAGGACTCCACGATCGCCGGCCGGACCACCGAGACCATGATGTTGCTGCCGACGTCGGCGACGACCCGCTCGCCGAGGGCCTTGGTGAAGGTGTAGCAGTCGGTCCAGCCCAGCGAGCGGGCCCGCTCGGTGCCCGCCTCGACCAGCTTGTCGTGCACCCAGTCGCGACGCCGCTGCTCGGTGTCACGAGCGGTGGTGAGGTAGCCGGCCTTGCGGTGCACCCGCTCGGCCTGGCGGCGCAGCCGGGTGAGCCGCTCGGGCGTACGCGACTCGAGCTCGATGGTCTCCTTGAGCTTGAGCCCCCACCGGGTCTCGGTGTCGTAGTCGATGTCGTGGACGTGCTGGGCCTCGGGGATCATCCCCCGGCGACGGCCGGCGGTGTACGCGGTGGAGACGTGCACGTAGTGCGGGACCTTCACCAGCGTGCCGTCCTCGGCGGTGACCGCGGCCAGCATGGCATCCATCAGGGCTCTGGTGCCGACGGTGTTGGTGGCGAACGCCTTGTCGATCGGCGGGTCGAAGGAGACGTCGCCGGCGCAGTGCAGCACGACGTCCAGGTCGCGCGGCAGGGGCGGGACGTTCGGCAGGTCGCCCTCGATCACCTCGATCCGGGAGTCGACCAGTTCGGCCTTGCCGCCGGCCGCCGCTACCAGCGGCCGGAAGATCGCCTTGCCGACCAGGGTGATCACCCGGTCGCGGGCCGAAGCCGAGCCCTTGCGACGGACCAGCACGGCGGGGGTGGTGTCGGGCAGCTCGGTGAGGATCTTCCAGAGCAACTGCTCCCCGATGAAGCCGGTCGCGCCGGTCATCACGATCTTCTTGCCCGCCAGCAGGTCACGCAGCCGGCCGCCCAGTGGCGGCGGCCCGACGACCTCGGGGATGTCGGTGGAAATCGTCAACGCGTCAGTCCTACTGCTCGAGGGCGGCCGAAATACTGCGGGTGAGGTCGAGGGCGTCCTCGACCGTGAAGTTGCCCAGGTAGAGGGCGGTGCCGACGATGGCCCCCTCCACGCCGATGGAGACCAGGCCGGCCAGCTGGCGCAGGTCCTCCAGGCTGGAGACGCCGCCGGAGGCGACGACCGGGGAGTCGGTGCGGGCGCAGATCGCCCCGAGCAGCTCCAGGTTCGGGCCGGACAGCATGCCGTCGGAGCGCACGTCGGTCACCACATAGCGTCGGCAGCCTTCCCGGTCGAGGCGTTCCAGCACCTCGAAGACGTTGCCGCCCTCCCGGGTCCAGCCGCGTGCGGCGAGCCGCTCGCCCTTCACGTCGAGGCCGATGGCGACCTTGTCGCCGTAGGTACGGATCACCTCGGCGCACCACTCCGGCTGCTCCAGGGCGGCGGTGCCGATGTTGACCCGGGTGCAGCCGGTGGACAGGGCCCGCTCCAGCGAGGCGTCGTCGCGGATGCCGCCGGACATCTCCACCTGCAGGTCGACCGAGCGGACCACCTCGGCCAGGATGTCGGCGTTGTCGCCCTCGCCGAACGCGGCGTCGAGGTCGACCAGATGGAGCCACTCCGACCCGGCGTCCTGCCACCGCTTCGCAGCGGCGATCGGGTCACCGAAGCGCTTGTCGGTGCCGGCGATGCCCTGGACCAACTGGACGGCCTGACCGTGGCGTACGTCGACTGCGGGGAGAAGCTCCAAGGGTTTCACGGATGGAACCCTACCCGAACACGCCGGTCCCCCGGCGTCGCGATCCAGTTCCGCCGGGGCCGGAGGGCCGGTCCGGACCGGGCAGCCGGCCGCGTCTCAGCCGACCGGCAGGCTCCCGAGCCAGTTGCGCAGCAGCCGCGCCCCGGCCTCCCCGGACTTCTCCGGGTGGAACTGGGTCGAGCTGATCGGGCCCGCCTCCACCGCGGCGACGAACCGGTCGGCCTCGTGGGTGGCGTACGTGACCCGGGCGCCGGGCAGGGCGAGCAGCTCGGCGCCGGCGTGCACCGCGTAGGAGTGCACGAAGTAGAACCAGGCGTCCTCGGCACCGGCGAAGAGTGTGCCGCCGGACGCGGCGTCGACGGTGTTCCAGCCCATGTGCGGCAGCCGGCGGGCCTCGAGCCGCTCCACGACGCCGGGCAGCACCCCGACCCCGGCGGCGTCGTGGCCGTGCTCCACCCCGCGGTCGAAGAAGATCTGGTGGCCGACGCAGATCCCCAGCACCGGGCGCCCGGCGGCGACCCGGGTGCGGATCACCTCGTCGCCACCGACGGCGCGCAGCCCGTCCATGCAGGCGGCGAAGGCGCCGACCCCGGGCACCACCAGACCGTCGGCGGCCAGGCAGGTCTCCCGGTCGGCGGTCAGCGTGACCTCGGCCCCGTTGGCCTCCAGGGCGCGGAACGCGGAGCGGACGTTGCCGGACCCGTAGTCGAGCAGTGCGACGGTGGCCATCAGAGCGCTCCCTTGGTGGACGGCACGCCCTCGACCCGCGGGTCGAGCGCGACCGCGTCGCGCAGCGCCCGGGCGAGAGCCTTGAACTGGGCCTCGACGATGTGGTGCGGGTCGCGGCCGGCGAGCAGGTGCAGGTGCAGGCAGATCTGCGCGTTCGCGGCGAACGTCTCCAGCACGTGCCGGGTCATCGAGCCGGCGTACGGCACCGAGCCGTTGCCGCCGCCGATCAGGGCGTACGCCTGGCCGTCCGGCTCCCCGGAGACGACGCTGTACGGCCGTCCGGACACGTCGACCACCGCATGGGCCAGCGCCTCGTCCAGCGGGACGTACGCGTCGGCGAAGCGGCGGATGCCCTTCTTGTCGCCCAGGGCTTGCCGGAAGGCCTGGCCCAGCACGATTGCGGAGTCCTCGACGCTGTGGTGGGCGTCCACGTCGACGTCGCCGGTGGTCCGGACGGTGAGGTCGAACAGGCCGTGCTTGCCCAGCGCGGTGAGCATGTGGTCGTAGAACGGAACGCCGGTGCTGATCTCGGTCCGTCCGCGGCCGTCCAGGTCGATCCGGACCAGGACGGAGGACTCGGAGGTCTCGCGGTGGATCTCGGCGGTACGGATGGCCATCGTCACTCCTCGGTCGTCGGGGCCGGGCCGGTGCCGGCGATGCGGCCGTCCAGCAGCGGGCAGTCCGGCAGCACCTCCAGCAGGGCGGTCCGGAAGGCGTCCATCTCGGCGGGGGTGCCGGCACTGACCCGCAGCCAGCCTTCGGGGCCGACCTCGCGGATCAGCACGCCGCGGTCCAGCAGGCCGCCGAACACGGCGTGCCGGTCGGCGAACCGGCCGAACAGCACGAAGTTCGCGTCGGTCGGCGCGGTGCGCAGCCCGAGCACCCCCAGCCAGGTGACCAGCTTGTCGCGCTCGCGGCGCAGGTCGTCGACCCGCGACAGCATCTCGTCGGCGTGGTCGAGGGCCACCGTCGCGACCGCCTGGGTGATCGTCGACAGGTGGTACGGCAGCCGGACGATCCGGCAGGCGTCGACGATCGCGGGGGCGGCGGCCAGGTAGCCGAGCCGGCCGCCGGCGAACGCGAACGCCTTCGACATGGTGCGGCTGACCACCAGGTTGGGGTGGTCAGGCAGCAGGTCGAGCGCGGACCGGGTGCCCTCCCGGGCGAACTCCTGGTAGGCCTCGTCGGCGACCACGATCCCTTCGGTGGCCTCGCACAGCGTCCGGATCACGTCCAGGTCGGTGCTGGTGCCGGTCGGGTTGTTCGGCGAGCAGACGATGAGCAGATCCGGCCTCTCCAGCCCGATCTGCCGCAGCGCCTCGTCGAGGTCGAGGGTGAAGTCGTCACGACGGGGCACCGTGACGTAGCGACTGTGGGTGTCGCGGGCGTACTCCGGGTACATCGAGTACGTCGGCGGGAACGACATCACCACCCGGTCCGGGCCGGCGAAGGCCTGCATCAGGTGGACCATCACCTCGTTCGAACCGTTCGCCGCCCAGATGTTGTTCAGCGTCAGGTCATGGCCACCGCGGTTGAGGTAGGCCGCCAGCCCGGTGCGCAGTGCCGTCGCCTCGCGGTCGGGGTAGCGGTTCATCGACCCGGCGGCGACGGTCACCGCGCGGGCGATGTCGGACAGCACCTCCGCGCTGGGCGGGTACGGGTTCTCGTTCACGTTGAGGCAGACCGGCACGTCGAGCTGGGGGGCGCCGTACGGCTCCTCCCCCACCAGCTCCGGGCGCAGCGGAAGGTCGGCGAGGCGGACGTCGGCCGTCGCCCGCCGGCCCGGCGCGTCGGGGCTCACGCGCGGCTCCCGTCCGGATCCTCCACCCGGACCCGCAGGGCGTTGCCGTGCGACGGCAGGTCCTCCGACTCGGCGAAGGCGATGACGTCCTTGGCCACGGCGTCGGTGGCGCCTTGCCGGTAGCGGATCAGGTGCACGGCGCGCAGGAAGGACTTCACGTTGAGGCCCGAGGAGTGCTTGGCGCCGCCGCCGGTCGGCAGCACGTGGGTCGACCCGGCGAGGTAGTCACCCAGCGACACCGGCGACCAGGTGCCGATGAAGATCGCGCCGGCGTTGGTCACCCGCTGGGCGAGGGACTCGGCGTCGCGGGTGTGGATCTCCAGGTGCTCGGCGGCGTACGCGTCGGCGACGGCCAGCGCCTGCTCCATGTCGCGGACCAGCACGATGCCCGACTGCTCGCCCTTCAGCGCCTCGTCGATCCGCTCGGCGTGCTTCGCCTCGGCAGCCTGGGCGGCGATCACGGTGTCGACCCGGGCGGCCAGGGCCTCGGAGTCGGTGATCAGCACCGCGCCGGCCATCGGGTCGTGCTCGGCCTGGGAGACCATGTCGGCCGCGACGTGGCTGGGGATGGCGCTGTCGTCGGCGACGATGGCGATCTCGGTCGGGCCGGCCTCGGAGTCGATCCCGACCCTGCCCTGGACGTAGCGCTTGGCGGCGGCGACGTAGATGTTGCCCGGCCCGCAGATCATGTCCACCGGCCGGCACAGGCCGTCGACGCCATAGGCGAACATCGCCACGGCCTGGGAGCCGCCGACCGCGTACACCTCGCCCACGCCGAGCAACGCGCAGACGGCGAGGATGTTGGGGTGCGGCAGCCCGTCGAAGTCGGCCTGCGGCGGGGAGGTGACGGCGATCTGCTTCACCCCGGCGACCTGGGCCGGGACGACGTTGTGGATCACCGAGGAGGCCAGCGGCGCACGCCCGCCCGGCACGTACAGGCCGACCCGGTTGACCGGGATCATCTTCTGGCTGATCACGGCCCCGGTGGCCACCTCGACGTCGACCTGCTCGGGACCGAGCTCCTGGTGGGCGACGACCCGCCGGCGCTCGATGGCGATCTCGTACGCCTGCCGGACCAACGGGTCGAGCCCGTCCAACGCCTGCTCGAGCGCCTCGGCGGGGACGCGGAAATGCCGCGGCACCACGTGGTCGAACTTCGCGGACAGCTGCCGCAGCGCCTCGACACCGTGGGCCGCGACGTCCTGGCAGACGGGCGCGACGATGTCGAGGGCCGCCGACACGTCGAAGGGGGCGCGGGGCACCATGGTGGAGTAGTCCACCTCGGCGTCCACCTGGTCACGAAGATCGACAACGTTCAGCACCCGGCTAGTCTACGGTCCGTGTTCATCGGATTCGGCACCCTCACGAATGTGGTCACCGTCCTGGTGGGCTCGGCGCTGGGCCTGTTGATCGGCAACCGCTTCCCGGAACGTACGCAGCGCACCGTCACCGATGCCCTCGGCCTGGTCACCCTGCTGATGGGTGGACTCTCGGTCGCCGACGTCCTCTCCCCGGCGCTGCGCGAGGCCGTCGGGACGTCCGCCCCGATGCTGATCGTGCTGGGCGGGCTGCTGATCGGCGGCGTGATCGGCTCCCTGCTCGACATCGAGCACCGGCTCGACGCCTTCGGCCGGTGGGTGCGGGGACGGTTGGTCCGCGACGGTGCTGCCGACGCCGACTCCGCCGCGGGGAACCGCTTCGTCAACGGCTTCGTCTCAGCCTCCCTGCTCTTCTGTGTCGGGCCGCTGACCGTGCTGGGGTCCTTGACGGAGGGACTGGGGCGCGGCCCGGACCAGCTACTCGTCAAGGCCGTCCTCGACGGCTTCAGCTCGATCGCGTTCGCCGCGACGCTCGGCGTGGGCGTGATGGCGTCCGCGGGGGTGGTGCTGCTGGTCCAGGGCGGTCTCACGCTGCTGGGCTGGGCGATCGGCGACCTGCTGCCGCAGGCTCACCTGATGTCGCTGTCCGCCGTCGGCGGCCTGATCCTGGTCGGACTGGGACTGCGGATCCTCAACGCCCGCAAGGTCCCGGTGGCCAATCTCCTGCCCGCCCTGGTGATCACTCCCCTGCTGGTGGAGATCGTCAGCGCGCTCCGCTGATCGCCCTCCGGCGCGGCGCTTCATCGGATCTTCACGATCGCCCCGCATCCTCCTCCATCCGCGGGCGGTGGGATGGAGTCATCACCCACCCAGGAGGAAATCCGATGGACACCAGGAAGATGAACCCCAGGACGACGACCACCGGGCGGAGGACCGGCCGGCTGATCGCCGGTCTCGCCGTGGCGACCCTCGCCGTCACCGGCACCGGGATCGCCCTCGCCGACGGCCCGGCGGTCGCCGCCCCGCCCACCACCCGTCCCGCCGCCGGCGCCACGACACCGGCCACCTCACCCCTCTCCGACACCGAGCGGGCCGAGTTGCTGCGGATGGCCGACGAGGAGCGGATGGCCCGTGACCTCTACACCTCCATCGCCGCGCAGTACCCCGACGCCACCACGTTCAGCCGGATCGCCCGCAGCGAACAGCGGCACGAGGAGCAGGTGCTCGCGCTGCTGGACCGCTACGGGCTCACCCATCCGTCCTCGGTCGCCGGCACGTACGACACCGCCGAGGTCCAGAAGCTCCACGACGGTTGGCTGGCCCGGGCCCGGACCTCCCGAGAGGCCGCCTATCAGGTGGGGGTCGACCTCGAGCAGGCCGACATCGTCGATCTCCGCAGCGCCATCGACGAGTCCGACAACGCCGACCTCGATCAGGTCTACGGCAACCTGCTGACCGCCTCCGAGCACCACCGGGCGGCCTTCACCGCGGGCCCGGACGCCACGATCGGTCTCGGCGCGAACGGGCCGGGCACGAGCAACGGTCAGGGCCGGATGTACGGGCAGGGCGGCATGAACGGGCAGGGCGGCACCGGCCAGGGCCGGCACGACGGGAGCTGCCTCGACGACTGACCGTGCCCGAAGCGCTGCGCGCGCACGAGGAAGCAGGGGCCGGCCCGTGGAGGACTGCGGGCCGGCCCCTTCAGGTGTCCGCCGCACCGCGACCGATCACTCCCGGGGCAGGACGAGCCGGAAGGTCGCACCCAGGCCGGGGCCGGGGGACTCCGCCAGGATGTCGCCGCCGTGGGCCCGGGCGATGCTGCGGGCGATCGTCAGCCCGATCCCCGACCCCGTCCTGCCCCGGGTGCCGCCGGTCGCGTCCGGCACGCGGTAGAACCGTTCGAAGATGCGGGACAGATCCTCGGCGGCGATGCCACGTCCGGTGTCGGCGACGGTGACCACGGCGATCCCGGCCTCGGCGCCGAGGGCCAGCGTCACCCGGTCCCCGGGCGCGCAGGCGCGCAGCGCGTTGCCGAGGAGGTTGGTGACGACCTGGTTGATCCGCTCGGGATCGGCCGGCACGATGATCGACCGATGCGGCTCGACGGTCAGGGTCACCCCGGCGTCCTCGAACTGGGCCCGGAGCCGCTCCCCCGCCTCGCTCACCAGACGGGCGAGGTCGGACGCCGCCGGCTCCACGCTCAGTCGTCCCTCCTCGGCCCGGGAGAGGGCCGAAAGGTCCTCGGCCAGCCGGCGGAGCACGCGGGTCTCAGCCGACACCACGGCCAGACGGTCCGGGGTCGGTTCGAAGACGCCGTCGATCATCCCCTCGACGTTCCCGTCGATCACCGTGAGCGGGGTGCGCATCTCGTGCGCGACCTCGCCGATCAGACGGACCCGGCGGGCCTCGGACTCCTGCAGCGCACCGCCGAGGGCGTTGATGTCGTCGGCCAGCCGAGCCAACTCCACCTCACGCGGCGCGGTCACCCTGGTGGCATAGGCGCCGTCGGCCAGGGCCCGGGTGGTGGCGCGCACCCTGTCCAGGGGACGCAGCAGCTGCCGGACGACCAGCCAGGCGAGGAGTGCCGCGACCAGCACGGCGGTCACCAGGCCGATCACCAGGGCGCGGTCGATCGCCGCGTCGAAAGCAGCCAGCAGGAACTGACCTCGCCCGGCGTTCCCGCTCCCCGCCCCCGCTCCGGCCCCGCTGCCGGGGGCAGGACCCATCACGCCGGCCCGTCGGGCGAAGTCGACCGGGGCGAGCAGCCGTACCACGACGAACGCCACCCCGACCCCCACCACGGCGACCGCCAGGTGGGACAACAGCAGTCGGGTGCTCAGCCGGGCAAGGATGCGGGTCATCGGGGCTTCGCCACGCATCGGTAGCCGACCCCCCGTACGGTCCCCACGAAGCGCGGGCTGCCGGGATCGTCCCCGAGCGCCGCACGGATGGTCCGGACGTGCACGTCGACGATCCGTTCGTCACCGAAGAAGTCCCCGCCCCAGACCCGCTCCAGCAGCTGGCGCCGGGAGAACACCCGTCCGGGGGCGTCGCCGAGCGCGGCGAGCAGGTCGAAGTCGAGGGCGGTGAGGTCCACCGCCCGACCGTCCACCAGCACCTCACGGCGTCCCCGGTCGATCACCAGGCCCTCGTACTCATGCCGGTCGTCCGCGGAGAGGCCGTCGGGTGCCGGCCCGCGGCCGCGGCGCAGCACCGCCTCGACCCGGGCCACCACCTCGCGGGGGCTGAACGGCTTGGTGATGTAGTCGTCGGCCCCCAGACGCAGCCCGACGAGCCGGTCCAGCTCCTCGGCCCGGGCGCTCACCACCAGGACGTACGCATCCCTCGAGCCGGCGACCTCCCGCAGCACCTCGAGTCCGTCCCGGTCGGGCAGGCCGAGATCGAGCAGCACCACCTCGGGTCGGCGGGAGCGGAGCAACTCGAGCGCCGTGCCGGCGTCCCCCGCCTCGATCACGTCGTAGGCGGCCGCCTGCAGGTAGCCGCGCAACACGTCGCGGATCGCGACTTCGTCGTCCACCACCAGGACACGTGGCGTCATCTGGCTCCCCCTCCGGTCGTCACCGCCAGTATTCCAGCCACCGTCGATGCCCGCCGGGGTATCGACGGTGGGAGGATGGTCGCCATGGCCAAGCACGCGAAGAAGGCCCACGAGGCGACCGGCACCCCGGCCCTGCAGGCGGTGGTGCGGGCCGGGATCCCGCACGTCCTGCACGAGCACGCGACCGACGTGCACGCGTCGGGTGAGATCGGGCCGGAGTCGGCCCGGCAGATGGGGGTCGACCCGGACCGGGTGTTCAAGACGCTGATCGCGGACTGCTCCGGCCGGCTGGTGGTGGGTGTGGTGCCGGTGAGTCACCACCTGGACCTGAAGGCGCTGGCCCGCAGTGTCGGGGCGAAGAAGGCGCAGATGGCCGCCCCGGCGGTCGCCGAGCGCTCCAGCGGCTACGTCGTCGGTGGCATCTCCCCGCTCGGCCAGCGGACCGTGCTGCCCACCGTGGTGGACGATTCGGCGATGGCCCAGGACACCATCTACGTGTCCGCGGGGAAGCGCTCACTCAAGCTCGAGATCGCCCCCGCCGACCTGGTCCGGCTGCTCGGCGCCCGGGTCGCCACGATCCGTACCCTCGATTGACGACGGCCACGGGCCGGGCTCCGGCACGAAGGCGCTCCACAGCAGCACCACCAGGATCGCGGCGAACGGCCACAGCAGCACCGCCACCGGGGCGTTCAGCGCCAGGTCGACCGGCTCGGTCCGGCCGACGGTCGCGGTCGCCAGCCGCTGCGCGAGCGGGACGGCGCCGACGACCCCGGCCCCCCAGGCGGCCAGCCCGGCCAGCACCGGTCCGACGGTCGCCCAGACGGCCACCCACCAGCCGCGCCGGCGCAGCAGCAGCACGGCCAGCAGTCCGAGCAGCAGTCCGCCGACCGCCCCGATCACCGCGTAGCGAGCGTCGGCGATGAACAGCTGGGTGAGGGCGACCTCGCTGATCACCGCCGTGCCGTCGGACCCGACCGTATAGCCGGGCAACGGGGTGGTGGTCCGCCAGACCAGGCCGCCGGCCGCCCCGAGGAGCAGTGCCGCCGACACGTACGCCAGCACCGGCAGCCACCGCCTGGCCCGCACCCGCCACCCCGGCGTCGAGATGTCGGTCATCCGGCGGCGCTCACATTGGCCGGGCCGAGCAGCGCCTTGAGGTCGGCCATCACGGACACCGAGGCGTCCACCCGCAGACCGGGCTGGACCCGCCAGACGCTGGTGCCCTGGCTGCCGCGCAGCCGGACCCGGACCTCGGTCGCGCCGGGGTGGGCGGCGAGCACGTCGCGCAACTGCTCGATCCGCGGCTGGGTGCAGCTGACCGCGGGGATGGTGATCACGATCGGGCCGTGCGGATCGTCGCTGATGTTGGGCAGCAGCACCTCACGGGCGAAGACCGACACCGTCTCCTCCTCGCGGCGGACCGTGCCCCTGACCTGGACGATGGTGTCCGGGGCGAGGATCGGTGCGACGAGTTGGTAGACCTTGTTGAAGCACTTCACCTCGATCGAGCCGCCGAGGTCCTCCACGTAGATCAGCGCCCACAGGTCGCCGCGCTTGTTCTGCTTGCGCACCACCTGGGTGATCATCCCGGCGATGGTGATCTGCTCGCCGTCCTTGGGGCCGTCCTCGTCGAGGATCTGCTCGACCCCGCTGTCGGAGAGCCGGGCCAGCACCGGCTCCATGCCCTGCAGCGGGTGGTCGGAGACGTAGAGGCCGAGCATCTCGCGCTCGAAGGCGAGCTTGGTCCGCTTGTCCCACTCGTCGAGGTCGGGCACCACCACGGCGGTCGGGTCGCCCTCGGCGGTCTGGTCGCCGAACATCGCGAACAGGTCGTCCTGCCCGTTCGCCTCGTTGCGCTTGCGGCCGGTGATCTTGTCGATCGCCTCCTCGAAGCACTCCATCAGGCCGCGCCGGTGGTGGCCCATCGAGTCGAAGGCACCCGCCTTGATCAGTGACTCGATCAGTCGCTTGTTGCAGACGGCCAGCGGCTGCTGGTCGAGGAACTCGTTGAACGACCGCGCCCGGCCGAACTCCCGGCGGGTCGCGATGATCTCCTCGACGACGTGCTCGCCGACATTGCGCACGGCGGTGAGCCCGAAGCGGATGTCCTCCCCGACCGGGGTGAACTGCGCGGCCGACTCGTTGACGTCGGGCGGCAGCACCTCGATGCCCATCCGCCGGCACTCGCCGAGGTAGACGGCCATCTTGTCCTTGTCGTCCTTGACCGACTGGAGCAGCGCGGCCATGTACTCGACCGGGTAGTTCGCCTTGAGGTAGGCGGTCCAGTAGGAGACCAGGCCGTACGCCGCGGAGTGGGCCTTGTTGAAGGCGTAGTTGGAGAAGGGCAGCAGGATGTCCCACAGCGTCTGCACCGACTCCGCGGAGTAGCCGCGCTCGAGCATGCCGTTGCGGAACGTCTCGAACTGGGCGTCCAGTTCCTTCTTCTTCTTCTTGCCCATCGCGCGGCGGAGCATGTCGGCGCCGCCCAGGGTGTAGCCGGCCAGCTTCTGCGCGATCGCCATCACCTGCTCCTGGTAGACGATCAGGCCGTACGTCTCGCCCAGGATGTCCTTGAGCGGCTCCTCCAGCTCGGGGTGGATCGGCTCGACCGGTTCCTTGCCGGTCTTGCGACGGGCGTACTTGTTGTGCGAATCGGCACCCATCGGGCCGGGGCGGTAGAGCGCACCGACGGCGGAGATGTCGTCGAAGCAGTCGGGCTGCATGGAGCGCAGCAGAGCGCGCATCGGGCCGCCGTCGAGCTGGAACACGCCGAGGGTGTCGCCGGCCTGGAGCAGTGCGAAGGTCTTCGGGTCGTCGAGGGTGAGCTTCTCCAGCACCACCTCTTCCTGCCGGTTGAGCCGGATGTTCACCAGCGCGTCGGCGAGGATGGTGAGGTTGCGCAGGCCGAGGAAGTCCATCTTGATCAGGCCCAGCGACTCACACGAGGGGTAGTCGAACTGGGTGATGATCTGGCCGTCCTGCTCGCGCTTCATCAGCGGGACGACGTCCATGATCGGCTCGGACGACATGATCATCCCGCAGGCGTGCACGCCCCACTGCCGCTTCAGCCCCTCCAGGCCCATCGCGGTGTCGACGACCTCGCGCACCTCGGGCTCGGCGTCGTAGAGCGCCCGGAACTCCTGGCCCTCCAGGTAGCGTTCGTGGCTGTCGTCGAACAGCTTCTGCAGCGGGACGTCCTTGCCCATCACCGGGTCGGGCATCGCCTTGGTGATCTGGTCGCCCAGCGAGTACGGCTTGCCGAGCACCCGGCCGGCGTCCTTGACCGCCTGCTTGGCCTTGATGGTGCCGTACGTGACGATCGCGCTGACCTTGTCGGCGCCGTACTTGTCGGTGACGTACTGGATCACGTCGCCGCGGCGGCGGTCGTCGAAGTCGATGTCGAAGTCGGGCATCGAGATGCGCTCGGGGTTGAGGAACCGTTCGAAGATCAGGCCGTGCTGGATCGGGTCGAGCTCGGTGATGTGCAAGGCGTACGCGCACATCGAGCCGGCGCCGGAGCCTCGGCCGGGGCCGACCTTGATGCCCTGGCTCTTGGCCCACTTGATGTAGTCGGACACCACCAGGAAGTAGCCGGGGAAGCCCATCTGCTTGATCACGCCGATCTCGTAGTCGGCGCGGTCGCGGACCTCGGCGCTGATCCCGTCCGGGTAGCGGTCGTGCAGGCCCTGGTTGACCTGGCGGATGAACCAGGACTCCTCGCTCTCCCCCTCCGGCACCTCGAAGTGCGGCATGAACTTGCCGATCGCGTTCTCGAAGCCGATCTCGCAGCGCTCGGCGATCGCCAGGGTGTTGTCGCACGCCTCGGGGATCTCGTGGAACAGTTCGCGCATCTCGCGCGGCGACTTCAGGTAGTAGCCGTCGCCGTTGAACCGGAACCGGTTCGAGTCGGCGAGGTGCGCGCCGGCGGAGACGCAGAGCAGCGCGTCGTGGGCGTGTGAGTCGTCCTTGGAGACGTAGTGCGAGTCGTTGGTGACGACGGGCGGCAGGCTCAGCTCCTTGCTGATCCGCATCAGGCCCTCGCGGACCCGGGTCTCGATATCGAGCCCGTGGTCCATGATCTCGACGTAGAAGTTGTCCTTGCCGAAGATGTCGCGGAACTCGGCCGCGGAGGCCAGCGCGTTCTCGTACTGGCCGAGCCGCAGGTAGGTCTGCACCTCCCCGGACGGGCAGCCGGTGGTGGCGATCAGGCCCTTGGCGTAGCGGTGCAGCAGCTCGCGGTCGACGCGCGGCTTGTAGAAGAAGCCCTCGATCGAGGCGTACGACTCGAGCCGGAACAGGTTGTGCATCCCCTCGGTGGTCTCCGACCACAGGGTCATGTGGGTGTAGGCGCCCTTCGCGGAGACGTCGTCGCCGGTGCCGTCGCCCCACTGCACCCGCTTGCGCTCGGAGCGGTGCGTCTTCGGGGTCATGTACGTCTCACAGCCGATGATCGGCTTGACGTCGTAGTTCTTCGAGGTCTTCCAGAACTCGTAGGCGCCGAACATGTTGCCGTGGTCGGTCACCGCGATGGCGGGCATGCCGAGTTCCTCGGCCCGTTTGAACATGTCGGGCACCCGCGCGGCGCCGTCCAGCATCGAGAACTCGGAATGGACGTGCAGATGGACGAACGAGTCGTCGAGGGAACCGGCCATGGGGCGGCTGCCACCTCCTGGGTCACGGGTGGACGGGCAGGGACCAGCGTAGCCCGGTAGAATGGCAGTCCCCGTCCCTGAGGAGCACCGGTGTCCGAAGCCCCGATCGGCCCGTCGTCGAGCCCGACCGTCCAGGCCGAGACGGAACGCAAGTTCGCGCTCCTCCCGGGCGCCCGCGTGCCCGACCTGGACGGTCTCGCCACGATGGGCGCGGCGGTCGTGCACCACCTGGACGCGACGTACTTCGACTCCCCCGCCTTCGAACTCAACCGTGCCCGCGTCACGCTGCGCCGCCGCACCGGCGGCAGCGACGCCGCCTGGCACGTCAAGCTGCCGCCGGTGGAGGGCACCCGCACCGAGCTGCACGTGCCGCTGGACGCTGCCCCCGATCCGCTACTGGTGCCCCGGTCGCTGCGGGCCGCGGTCGCCGAACGGGTCGGCACCGTCGCGCTGGTGCCGGTCGCCCGGCTCCGGACGGTCCGTACGGTCCGGGTGCTGACCGACCCCGGGACCGGCTCCCCGCTGGCCGAGCTGGCCGACGACACAGTGACCGCCACCCGGCTGCCACTGCCGGGCACCCCCGGCCAGGAGTCGACCTGGCGCGAGATCGAGGTCGAACTGCTGCAGGGCGACCGGGCCTTCCTCGACGCGGTCACCGAGCGGTTCCAGTGGGCCGGGGTCGTGCCGGCCACCTCGCCGGCGAAGATCAGCCAGGCGCTCGGCGACGCCCCGGCCCGGGCCGCGGCCCGGGTGCCGTCCCCGACCGACCCGCTGTCGCTGACGGTGCTCACCGCGCTGGCGACGCACGTCGGGGTGCTGCTGGGCCGGGAGGAGGCGGTGGCCGTCGACGCCCCTGACGCTGTGCACAAGGCCCGGGTGGCCTCGCGGCGGCTGCGCAGCATCCTGCAGGTCTTCGGTGACCTCTTCGAGGCGGACGCGGTCCGGACGCTCCGCGACGAGCTGCAGTGGTACGCCACCGAGCTCGGCCATGCCCGCGATGCCGAGGTGCAGAAGGCCCGGCTGTTGGAGCGGCTCGACGCGCTGCCGCCGGAGTCCGTGCTCGGCCCGGTCCGGACGCGGATGGAGGGCGAGCTGGAGACGACCCACCAGCAGGCGCTGGCCGGGGTCCGGGCCTGCCTGGCCGACGACCGCTACACCGCCCTGATGGTCTCGCTGAGCCACTGGCTGACCGACCCGCCGCTGGTCCGGGTGGCCGACGCCCCGGTGGCGGAGCGGGCCGTCCCGCTGGTCGACCGGGCGATCCGCCGGGTCCGGCGGGCACACGCGACCGCAGAGGCCTCTGCGGGGACGGAACGGCTCGCGGCCCTGCACGAGGTCCGGAAGAAGTCCAAGGTCGTCCGGTACGCCTGCGAGGCCCTGACCGCTGTGTACGGCGAGGCGGCCGCCTCGTCGGCCCGGGACTGGGAGGCCGTCACCGAGGTGTTCGGCGAGATGAACGACGCCGTGGTGGCCCGGCAGCGACTGCTGCGGCTGGCCGAGGTGGCCGCGGCGGCGGGCGAACCGACCTTCACGTACGGCGTGCTCTTCGGCGCCCAGTTGGGTGACCTGGACCGGGATCTGCCCGCCGCCCGGGCCGCGCTGCGGCGCGCGGTGCGCCGCGGTCCGGACAGTTGGGACGCCGGGAACCGCTGACCCCTCACCGGCGCAGATGCTCTGGCCTCCCGGTGGGGGATCCCACCGGGAGGCCAGGTCGTCGGGTCGCCGGGCTACAGCGCGAGTGGGCGCACCTCCGGGCCGATCGGCC
>CAYOBI010000009.1:41525-52776 GCA_964402325.1 uncultured Propionibacteriaceae bacterium
GTCGTCGGGTCGCCGGGCTACAGCGCGAGTGGGCGCACCTCCGGGCCGATCGGCCGCGGCAGCTTGCTCGCCCCGCTGAGGAAGGCGTCGACGCCGGCGGCGCAGGAGCGGCCCTCGGCGATCGCCCAGACGATCAGCGACTGGCCACGACCGGCGTCACCGCAGGCGAAGACCCCCTCGACCCCGGTCATGTAGTTGTCGTCGCGGACGACGTTGCCGCGCCGGTCCAGGCTGACCCCGAGCTGGTCGACCAGGCCCTCGGCCTCCGGGCCGACGAAGCCCATCGCCAGCACGACCATGTCGGCCGGGATGACCCGCTCGGAGCCCTCGACCGGGACGAACCCGCCGGAGCCGTTCGGCTGCACCTCGACGAACCGGAGCTGGCGGACGTGGCCGTCGTCGTCGCCGATGAACTCGGTGGTCGACGCCTCGAAGACCCGCTGGCCGCCCTCCTCCTGCGAGGTCGACACCCGCCAGACGGCCGGGTAGGTCGGCCAGGGCTGGCTGGCGGGACGGTCCTCGCCGGGGGCGGGGAAGATCTCCAGCTGGGTGACGGACGCGGCGCCCTGGCGCAGCGCCGTGCCGATGCAGTCGGAGCCGGTGTCGCCGCCACCGATGACGACCACGTGCCGGTCGGTCGCGACGATCTGGTTCTCGACCGTGCGCCCGCGGGCGACCCGGTTGGCCTGCGGCAGGTAGTCCATCGCGAAGTGGATGCCGTCGAGCTCGCGCCCGGGAGCGGGCAGGTCACGCGGCCTGGTCGATCCCATCGCCACCACGACGGCGTCGTAGCGGGACTTCAGCTGGGTCCAGGTGATGTCGGTGCCGATGTCGACCCCGGTGCGGAAGAGGGTGCCCTCGTCCTTCATCTGGCGGATCCGGCGGTCGAGGACCGACTTCTCCATCTTGAACTCCGGGATGCCGTAGCGCAGCAGGCCGCCGGGGACGTCGGCCCGCTCGAAGACCGCGACGGTGTGCCCGACCCGGGTGAGCTGCTGGGCGACCGCGAGCCCCGAGGGGCCCGAGCCGACCACGGCGACGGTGTAGCCGGTGTGCCAGTCCGGCGCCTGCGGCTGGATGTAGCGATCCTCCCAGGCGCGCTCGGCGATGGAGACCTCGACGCCCTTGATCGCGACCGGGTCACGGTTGATGCCGACGACGCAGGCCGTCTCGCACGGTGCCGGGCACAGCCGCCCGGTGAACTCCGGGAAGTTGTTCGTCGCGTGCAGCCGGTCGGACGCGGCCTGCCAGTCGTCGCGCCAGACCAGGTCGTTCCACTCGGGGATGATGTTGCCGAGCGGGCAGCCGTAGTGACAGAACGGGATGCCGCAGTCCATGCAGCGGGCCGCCTGGGTCGGAATGATCGGCAGGAACGCCGCGGCGGGCCCACCCGGGTAGACCTCGTTCCAGTCCTTGACCCGTTCCTCGACGTCCCGGCGCTGCGGGTGCTCGCGCGGGAACTTCATGAAACCACGGGGATCAGCCACGGGTCGCCTCCATCATCTTGGCGGTGGTCGCTTCGTCGTCGAGGCCTTCGGCCTCGGCCTGGGCCCGGGCCGCGAGGACCCGGGCGTAGTCGCGGGGCAGCACCTTGGTGAAGCGCTCCCCGATCACGGTGTCGGCGGCCTCGCCGTCCAGCAGTCGGGCGGCGACGGCGGAGCCGGTCTCGGCCCGGTGCTTCTCCAGCAGCCCGCGGACCCGGGCCACGTCGTCGGCCTCGAGGGTGACCGGGTCGGCCAGCTCGGTGTTCAGCCGGCGCGGGTCGAGGTCCAGGACGTACGCCACGCCGCCGGACATGCCGGCCGCGAAGTTGCGCCCGGTCGGGCCGATCACCACAACGGTGCCACCGGTCATGTACTCGCAGCCGTGGTCACCGACACCCTCCACCACGGCGGTGGCACCGGAGTTGCGGACGCAGAAGCGTTCGCCGACCTGGCCGCGCAGGAACAGCTCCCCGGAGGTGGCGCCGTAGCCGATCACGTTGCCGGCGATGATCTCCTCCTCCGCGACGAAGGTCGCGTCCGCCTGCGGACGGACGATCACCCGGCCGCCGGACAGGCCCTTGGCGACGTAGTCGTTCGAGTCGCCGTTGAGTCGCAGGGTGAGGCCCTTGGGGATGAACGCGCCGAAGCTCTGCCCGCCCGACCCGGTGAAGGTCACATCGATCGTGTCGTCGGGCAGGCCCTTGCCCTCGGTGGCCATGGTGATCTCGTGTCCGAGCAGGGTGCCGACGGTACGGTGCACGTTGCGCACCCCGATCGACCCCTGCACCGGCTCCGGCGTACGACCCTCGCGGGCCGCCGCGAGGACCGGCGCGGCCAGGTCCATCAGCTCCATGTCGAGCTGCTTGTCGAGGTCGTGGTCCTGGTCCACCACGTGGCGACGGGCGGTCGCCTCCGGCACCGACGGCTGGTGCAGGATCGGGCTGAGGTCCAGGCCGGCCGCCTTCCAGTGCTCCTCCGCGGGGCGGGTGTCCAGCTGGTCGGAGCGGCCGATCGCCTCCTCCAGGGACCGGAAGCCGAGATCGGCGAGGATCTCGCGGACCTCCTCGGCGATGTACTCGAAGAAGGTGACGACGAACTCCGGCTTGCCGGTGAACTTCGCCCGCAGCTCGGGGTTCTGCGTGGCCACGCCGACCGGGCAGGTGTCGAGGTGGCAGACGCGCATCATCACGCAGCCCTCGACCACCAGTGGGGCGGTCGCGAAACCGAACTCCTCGGCACCGAGCAGCGCGGCGATGACGACGTCCCGGCCGGTCTTCATCTGGCCGTCGGCCTGGACGACGATCCGGTCGCGCAGCCCGTTGGCGATCAGCGTCTGCTGGGTCTCGGCGAGGCCGAGCTCCCAGGGGGTGCCGGCGTGCTTGAGCGAGGTCAGCGGCGCCGCACCGGTGCCACCGTCGTGGCCGGAGATCAGCACCACGTCGGACTTCGCCTTCGCGACACCGGCCGCGACCGTCCCGACGCCGGACTCGGACACCAGCTTGACGTGGATCCGGGCCTGCGGGTTGGCGCACTTGAGGTCGTGGATCAGCTGCTTGAGATCCTCGATCGAGTAGATGTCGTGGTGCGGCGGCGGCGAGATCAGCCCGACGCCGGGCGTCGAGTGCCGGGTCCTGGCGACCCACGGGTAGACCTTCTGGCCGGGCAGCTGGCCGCCCTCGCCGGGCTTGGCGCCCTGGGCCATCTTGATCTGGATGTCCTCGGCGTACGACAGGTACTCCGAGGTCACGCCGAACCGGCCGGACGCGACCTGCTTGATCTTCGACCGACGGGCCGGGTCATGCAGGCGCTCCGGGTCCTCGCCGCCCTCACCGGTGTTCGACTTGCCACCGATCCGGTTCATCGCGATCGCCAGGGTCTCGTGCGCCTCCATCGAGATGGAGCCGTACGACATGGCGCCGGTGGCGAAGCGCGGGATGATCGCCTCGATCGGCTCGACCTCGTCGAGGTCGATCGGCTGGCGGTTGTGGCGGAACTTCAGCAGGCCGCGCAGCGTCATCAGCCGCTCGGAGGTGTCATTCACCCGGTCCGTGTACTGCTTGAAGACGTCGTAGCGACGGTTCCGGGTGGAGTGCTGGAGCCGGAAGACCGTCTCCGGGTCGAAGAGATGCTCCTCGCCCTCGCGTCGCCACTGGTAGTCGCCACCGATCTGCAGTCGGCGGTGCGCCAGCGGGATGCCGTCGACCGGGTACGCGCCGTCATGGCCGGCCCGGATCTGGCGGTGCACCTCCTCCAGGCCGATGCCGCCGATCTTGGAGGTGGTCCCGGTGAAGTACTTGTCGACCAGTTCCTGGGACAGTCCGACGGCCTCGAAGATCTGGGCCCCGGTGTAGGAGGCCACCGTGGAGACGCCCATCTTGGACATCACCTTGAGGACGCCCTTGCCCAGCGCCTTCGCGACGTTGGCCACGGCCTTCTCCGGCGGGATCGTCACGAAGGTGGCGGTGCGGGCCAGGTCTTCGGCGGTCTCGAAGACCAGATACGGGTTGACCGCCGCGGCGCCGTAGCCGATCAGGGTGCTGACGTGATGCACCTCGCGGACGTCGCCGGCCTCGACGACGATGCCGACCTTGGTGCGGGTCTTCTCCCGGACCAGGTGGTGGTGGATCGCCGCGGTGAAGAGCAGCGACGGGATCGGCGCCCACTCCTGCTTGGCGTGCCGGTCCGACAGCACCAGGATCCGCGCCCCGTCGGCGATCGCCGCGGAGGCCTCCTCGCACAGCTCGTCGAGCCGGTGCGCCAGCGCCTCGGTGCCCGACTCGATCGGATAGAGCCCGCGCAGGACGTGCGACTGGTAACCGGGCAGGTTACCGTCCTGGTTGATCCGGACGATCTGGGTCAGCTCGTCGTTGTTGAGGATCGGGAACGGCAGCACGATCTGGCGGCAGGACGCCGGGCTCGGCTCGAGCAGGTTCTGCTCCGGGCCGATGGTGTTGAACAGGCTGGTGACCAGTTCCTCACGGATCGCGTCCAGCGGTGGGTTCGTCACCTGGGCGAAGTGCTGGACGAAGTAGTCGAACATCAGCTTCGGGCGCTGCGACAGCACCGGGATCGGCGTGTCGGTGCCCATCGCGCCGATCGGCTCGGCCCCGGTGTTGGCCATCGGGGCGATGATCTTGCGCAGCTCCTCCTCGGTGTAGCCGAAGACCTGCTGGCGGCGGGTGACCGACGCGTGGGTGTGCACGATGTGCTCGCGTACCGGCAGCTCGGACAGGTTGAGCCGGCCCTCGCGCAGCCAGTCGCCGTACGGCGCCCGGGCCGCCAGACCCTGCTTGATCTCCTCGTCGGGGACGATCCGGTGCTCGGCGAGGTCGGCCAGGAACATCTGCCCGGGCTTCAGCCGGCCCTTGGCACGCAGGTCGTGGTCGGGGATGTCCAGCACGCCGGACTCCGAGGCGAGCACGACCAGGCCGTCGTTGGTGATCCAGTAGCGGCCGGGGCGCAGGCCGTTGCGGTCCAGGACCGCGCCGATCTGGGTGCCGTCGGTGAACGTCATGCAGGCCGGGCCGTCCCACGGCTCCATCAGGCAGGCGTGGTACGCGTAGAAGTCGCGCACCTGCTGGGGCATGTCGTGGTTGTTCTCCCAGGCCTCCGGGATCATCATCAGCACCGCGTGCGGGAGACTGCGACCGGCGAGGTTGAGCAGCTCGACAACGGAGTCGAAGGACGCCGAGTCGGACGCCGTCGGCTCGCAGATCGGGAACAGCCGCTCGAGCGAGCCCGGGATGAGCGGGGTGTCGAGCAGCGCCTCGCGGGCACGCATCCAGTTCTTGTTGCCCCGCACGGTGTTGATCTCACCGTTGTGGGCGACCATCCGGAACGGGTGCGCCAGCTCCCAGGCCGGGAAGGTGTTGGTGGAGAACCGGGAGTGCACCACGGCCAGCGCGGAGGACATCCGCTCGTCGTGCAGCTCGGGGAAGACCTCCTCCAGCTGCATCGTGGTCAGCATGCCCTTGTACACCAGGGTGCGGGCCGACAGCGACGGGAAGTAGACCTTGGCCTCGCGCTCGGCGCGGCGGCGAAGGCCGTAGACCATCCGGTCCACCTCGACGCCGCTGCGGCCACCGGCCGCCGGGGTGACGACGAGGTGCTCGAAGTGCGGCATCACGTGCAGCGAGATGGGGCTCAGTGTGTCGGTGACGACCGGCACCGGGCGCCAGCCGACGACCCGCAGGCCCTCCTCGAGGGCGATCTGCTCGATCTCCTTGCGGGCCGGGTTGCGGCGGGACTCCTTGGCCGGCAGGAACGCCATGCCGACCGCGTACGTGCCGGGCGCCGGGAGCTCGAAATCACACACCTCCCGCAGGAAGGCGTCGGGCACCTGCAGCAGGATGCCCGCACCGTCGCCGGCGGCCTCGTCGGCGCCGGTGGCGCCGCGGTGGTCAAGGTTGCGCAGGGCCTCGAGGCCCTGCTCGAGGATCCGGTGGGACGGTTCGCCGCTCAGGGTGGCGACGAAGGCCACACCACACGCATCGTGTTCGTACATCGGGTCGTAGAGACCCTCGCCGGCGATGCCCTCCCGTGCCTGGAGCGCACTGTCAGGAGCCATGTTCTTCCCCTCGGACAGGCCGCGTCGTCACCTCAGCGGTGAGAACGGGCGGTGAGACGGTGACCAGGTCGGCGGTGAGAACAACCCCCCGACCGGCGAGACCGTGCGGATGTGGACCCGCCGTCGGCTCCGTTGCACGACGGCAGTGTTCCAAGGACACATCATCGACCAAGTCGACGATCATGTAAACACCGATCGGATCCGTGTAACACGAATGACGGTGGCCGTAACACAGTTGTCATCTTCGATGACATCAGGTCACGCCTGGTTGAACGGAGGGCGTCCGTACGGCGACATCCCCCGGGCCCGCCGGGAGCGTACGTAGATCCAGCCCGTGGCCACCCCGCCGATCACCGCGGTGATGGCGATCACCCAGGCGGCCTTCAGCACCCCGGCCTCCTCCGGCAGCAGCAGGTACAGCGCGACCAGCATGCCCCACTGGAACAGGCTCGCGACGATGATCTGGCCCCGTCGCATCTCCTCCACCAGGGTGCCGACCATCATCGACCAGCCGACCGTGGCGACCACGGTGAGCAGCCCGTACGTCACGCCGAAGCGCCAGGTGGCGCCGGCCAGCAGGCCCCAGACCAGCCCGGTGGCCAGCGAGCCGACGAACCAGCCGTGGGCGGTGGCGAGGGTGGGGCGGACGATGCCCCGCCAGGCGAGTTCCTGGGCGACCGCGAGCGGGACGTAGGCCACCGCCCGGACGGCGAGCGGCAGCCCGGCGTCCACGTCGATCCGCGGGACCGGCATCCAGCCGAACATCAGGCAGAGCTGGTTCCAGACCACCATGCTCGCCACGACCGTCATCAGCGCCGCCACCGATCGCCGGACCACCCGGACGTCGCCGCGGGCGTCGAACCGGGTGCGCAGGCCGGGTAGCCGGCGACGGGTGAGCAGCACCAGGCCGACGCCCAGCAGCGGGGCAAGGGTGGGCGCATCGAGGCGCCCGGAGTCGCGCAGCGACCAGCCCACCAGCAGCCGGTCCGCGGCCACCACGAGGGCGATCGGCAGGGCCAGCACCGCCACGGCGAGCCAGGCCTCCGCCGGAGTCGGCGCGGGCCGGGTCGGGACGGGCGCCGGATCGCCGGCCTGGGCCGCCGCGGTCATGCTGCCGGTTCCTCCTCCTCGGCACGGGCCGCCCGGGGGTCGACGGTCCCGGGCGCCTCGCGGGTCCGGTGCAGGCGCAGGCTGACCAGCAGCGCGACGACCGAGCCGACGAAGACCACCAGCGAGACGTACTCGTTGATCCGCCAGGTGCCGAGGTGGTTGGCGGTGTCGATCCGCAGTCCCTCGATCCAGAACCGGCCGAAGGTGTAGAGCGCCACGTACAGCCAGAAGACCTGGCCGTGCCCGAGCCGGAAGTGCCGGTCCAGCAGCACCAGGACCAGGGCGACGATCAACACCCAGAGGAGCTCGTAGAGGAACGTGGGGTGGAAGGTCGAGTACTGCTCGTACCCCGCCGGGCGGTGTTGCGGGTCGATCTGCAGGCCCCAGGGCAGGGTGGTCGGGCGGCCGAACAGCTCCTGGTTGAACCAGTTGCCGAGCCGGCCGATCCCCTGGGCCACCGCCACGCCGGGCGCCAGCGCGTCGGCCATCGCCGCGAACGAGGCGCCGCGGCGCCGGCAGACGACGCACACGGCCAGCGCGCCGGCGGCGACGGCCCCCCAGATGCCCAGTCCGCCGTTCCAGATGTAGAGGGCCTCGATCGGGTGGCGTCCGGGGCCGAAGTAGAGCTGGTGGTCGGTGATCACGTGGTAGAGCCGGGCCCCGACGATGCCGACCGGGACGGCCACCAGGATCGCCGTCTCGAGGGTCTCCTGGCCGCCGCCGCGGGCCTGCCACCGCCGCGAGGCGATCACCCAGGCGACCACGATGCCGGTGAGGATGCACAGCGCGTACGCCCGGATCGGGATCACCACGCCGGTGCCCGGGATCGGCAGCTCCCACACGCCCTGCGGCGGACTCGGGATCGAGAGCGGCACCAGCACCGTCGGGAGGAGCGGGAGCAGGGTCATCGGACCGCCTTTCGGGTCACTGCACCGGACACCCGGGGTGACCGGGCCATCGACACTCTAGCCATTCCCCCCGACAGTGCCGCCTCAGTGGGCGGCCCGCACCCCCCGGGCGAGGTCCGCGGTGAGCGTCCGCAGCGCGGACAGGTCGTCCGGGCGGCCGGCGTCGTCCGCGTCGAGGAGCGTACGCACCAGCGCCGACCCGACGATGACGGCGTCGGCGTAGGCGCCGATCTCCGCCGCCTGGGCCCCGTCGGAGACGCCCAGCCCGATGCCGATCCGGGTGTCCGGGGAGATCCGGCGGATCCGCTCGGTGAGCACGTGGCCGGCCTCCGAGGTGGTGTCCCGGGCACCGGTGACGCCCATCACCGCCGTCGCGTACAGCCAGCCGCGAGCCGCGTCGGCGGTCAGCCGGATCCGCTCGTCGGTCGAGGACGGGGCGACCAGGTAGATCCGGTCCACCCCGTGGGCATCGGTCGCCGGGATCCAGTCGTCCGACTCGTCCGGGGTGAGGTCGGGGGTGATGACCCCCGCTCCCCCGGCGTTGCGGAAGTCGCGGGCGAAGGCGTCGCAGCCGTACTGCTCGATCAGGTTCCAGTACGACATCACGCACGGCGTGGCCCCCGCCGAGGCGACCGCCTCGGTCGCGGCGAGCACGTCGCGGACCCGGACGCCGCGCTCGAGGGCGCGGGTGGCGGCACGCTGGATGGTGACGCCGTCCATCATCGGGTCGGAGTACGGGATGCCGATCTCGACGATGTCGGCGCCGGGTCCGTCTCCGGGGTCGACCAGGGCGCGCATCGCGTCCAGCGAGCCGGGAACGGTCGGGTAGCCGACCGGCAGGTAGCCGATGAACACGGCGCGGTCCTCGGCCGCGGCGCGGTCGAAGGCCGGGGTGCAGTTGCCGGGTGCGGTCATCTCACATCTCCTCGGGGCGCGGTTCGGCATGGGCGGCGACGTCCTCGGGAAGCTCCACCGGGTCGCCGCCGTGGGTCGCGTCCACCTCGCCGGTCAGCCCGAACCAGCGGGTGGCGGTCCGGACGTCCTTGTCGCCGCGGCCGGAGAGGGTGACCATGATCAGCGGCCGGGCCTCGGGATCGGTCTCGGCGATCCGGCGCCCGAGCCGCATCGCGCCGGCGACGGCGTGCGCCGACTCGATGGCCGGCATCAGGCCTTCGGTGCGGCTGAGCAGCCGGAAGGCCTCCATCGCCTCGGCGTCGGTGATCGGCTCGTACGTGGCGCGGCCGACGTCGTGCAGGTAGGAGTGCTCCGGGCCGACGCCCGGGTAGTCCAGTCCGGCCGAGATCGAGTGCGACTCCTGGGTCTGGCCGTCCTCGTCCTGCAGCAGATACGTGCGGGTGCCGTGCAGCACGCCCACCGAACCGCCGTTGATCGAGGCGGCGTGCCGGCCGGTCTCGACCCCGTCACCGCCGGCCTCGAAGCCGTACAGGGCGACGGTGTCGTCCCCGACGAAGTCGGCGAACGAGCCGAGCGCGTTGGAGCCGCCGCCGACGCAGGCGCAGACGGCGTCCGGCAGCCGGCCGTACGTGTCGAGGAACTGGGCCCGGGCCTCGGTCGAGATCACCCGCTGGAACTCCCGGACGATCTTCGGGAACGGATGCGGTCCGGCGACGGTGCCGATCAGGTAGTGGGTGTCGTCGACGGTGGCGACCCACTCGCGCAGGGCCTCGTTCATCGCGTCCTTCAGCGTGGCCGAGCCCGCCTCGACGGCGATCACCTCCGCGCCGAGCAGCTGCATCCGGGCCACGTTGAGGGCCTGCCGGTCGGTGTCCACCTTGCCCATGTAGATCCGGCACTCCAGGCCGAACAGGGCCGCCGCGGTGGCGGTCGCGACGCCGTGCTGGCCGGCTCCGGTCTCGGCGATGACGCGCTTCTTGCCCATCCGCCTGGTCAGCAGCGCCTGGCCCAGCACGTTGTTGATCTTGTGCGAACCGGTGTGGTTGAGGTCCTCGCGCTTGAACACGACACGGGCGTTGCCGCAGTGCGCGGAGAACCGCCGGGCCTCGGTGATCGGGGTCGGGCGGCCGGCGTAGTTGACCCGCAGGTCCTCCAGCTCCGCCGCGAAGGCCGGGTCGCGCAGTGCGTCCTCGTAGGCCTGTTCGAGCTCGGCCAGGGCCGCGTAGAGCGCCTCGGGCACGAACTTGCCACCGAGCCGGTCGAAGTGGCCGCGGGCGTCGGGCACCTCGCGCCCGTCCCAGGGCCGCTGGCCGGCCAGGTTGCGGATGGGTGCGGTGTCAGCCACGGTGGGCCTCCTTCATGGCGCGGACGCCGGCGACGGGGTCGCCGCCGGTGACGAGGGCCTGGCCGATCAGCGCGACGTCGGCCCCGGCCTGGGCGAAGGCCCGGACGTCGTCGGGGGTACGGACCCCCGACTCGGCGACCCGCACCACGCCCGCCGGCACCAGCGGGGCCAGCCGGGCGAAGGTGGAGGTGTCCACCTCGAGGGTCTTCAGGTTGCGGTTGTTGATGCCGACCAGCACCGCGCCGAGGTCGACGGCACGCCGGACCTCGTCAGCGGTGTGCGCCTCGACCAACGGCGTCAGGCCCAGGTCGAGGGCGGTGGCGTGCAGCGCCGCGAGCTCGGCGTCGTCCAGCGAGGCGACGATCAGCAGGGCGAGGTCGGCCCCGGCGGCCCGGGCCTCGTAGAGCTGGTAGGCGTCGACGACGAAGTCCTTGCGCAGCACCGGGACGTCGACCCGGGCCCGGACGGCGACGAGGTCCGCCAAGGAGCCGCCGAAGCGGTGCCGCTCGGTGAGCACCGAGATGGCGTCCGCGCCGCCGCGGGCGTACGCCTCGGCAAGGGCGGCCGGGTCGGCGATCTCCGCCAGGGCACCGGCGGACGGGCTGGACCGCTTCACCTCGGCGATGATCGAGATGCCCGGGGCGCGGAAGGCGGGCAGCGGGTCACGGGTCGGCGGCAGCGCCTCGATCCGGCGGACCAGTTCGTCCTGCCCGGTGAGCGCCCGGCGCTCCTCCATGTCGGCGCGGGCCCCCGCGTTCAGCTCGTCGAGCACACCCATGTGGCTCTCCCTTCCTGTCTGCTGACTGTTGTACCGCACCCGGCCAGGCGTCCCGGACGGTGGAACGCCCCCCGGCGGGCCGGCGCGGCGTGCCGATCCCCGGAACGACGTGTGCCCCGGAACAACGTGTGCCCCGGAACAACG
>CAYOBI010000009.1:52876-60809 GCA_964402325.1 uncultured Propionibacteriaceae bacterium
ACGTGTGCCCCGGAACAACGTGTGCCCCGGAACAACGATGGGCGCCGCGGGCCGTCGGCCCGGGCGCCCATGGAAACCCACGTCCCGGGGAGGCGTCCCGGGCCGCGATCTCAGTCGTACGTCCTAGACGTTGTCGAGGCCCATCCCGCGCAGCACGGCCCAGGTGATCCAGGCGGCCAGGGCGATGACGGCGGCGACGCCGAGCAGGACCACGTTCGGGGCCGGCACCATGGCGACGACACCGACGACGACGGCCACCATGAAGATGATGGAGAAGGCGTACGCGGCCGGCGACTTGCCGTGGTGGTACTTCTCCTCGGGGGCGTGGCCGATAGCGCTGTGACTCATCCTTGACTCTCCCTCTTCGGTGGCGCCTGGGGCGGTGCTTGTTGCGCCGAGGGTACCGCAGTTTCGGAGGTCGGGTCGACGCCCGCGTCCATGGCTTTCCACACGGCGGTCGCGTCGCTGAGGTCCACCGGCACCGGGCCGCGCTCGAACCGGGACCGGCGGGTCTCCCAGCGGGGGGCGAGGACGACGAGCAGGCAGCCACCGACGGCGACCAGCAGTCCGGCCGCGGCGTACGCCCAGGGCCAGCCGGTGCCGGTGAGGGTCCAGTCCACCGACAGGGTGACCGAGCGCAGCGCCTCGGCGACGACGTCGGCGGCCGGCCGCGGGCGGGAGACGCCCAGCGCAAGCATCCCCGCGCCGGCGAGGAACAGCACGGCCCCGAGGACCTGCCGGCCACGGGCGGCCAGGGTCAGCGACAGCAGCAGCCCCGCGACGGTCACCACGGCCAGCGCCTGGCTGAGGCTGCCGCTCGACACCGTGCCGGTCACCGCCGCGGTGGTGCCGGTGGCGTCGGCGGTCCACCAGGCCTGCGCCCCGGTGGCGAACGCGCCGACGGTGCCGACCAGCAGTGCGACGTACGCCACCGTGCGCCAGCGCGCCGCGGCCCGACCGGGGGCCGTCACGCCTGCGCCCCGTCCAGTTCGCGCCAGCTGTCCGCGGCGGCGATCGCCCGGACCACGGCCATCGCCTTGTTGCGGCACTCCTGGTTCTCGTTGGCGGGGACGGAGTCGGCGACGATCCCGGCGCCCGACTGGACGTACGCGACCCCGTCCTTCATCAGGGCGGTACGGATGGCGATCGCGACGTCGGCGTTGCCGGCGAAGTCGAAGTAGCCGATCACCCCGCCATACACCCCACGCCGGCTCACCTCGAGCTCGTCGATGATCTCCATCGCCCGCACCTTCGGCGCGCCCGACAGGGTCCCTGCCGGGAAGCAGGACAGCACGGCCTGGACCGCGTCGACGTCGTCGCGCAGGTGCCCGGTGACGCCGGCCTCCAGGTGCATCACGTGGGAGTAGCGACGGACCTTCATGAACTCGATCACGGTCACGGTGCCGGGTTCGCTGACCCGGCCGAGGTCGTTGCGCCCCAGGTCGACGAGCATGACGTGCTCGGCCCGTTCCTTCTCGTCGGCCAGCAGTTCCTGCTCCAGCGCCACGTCCTCGGCGGCGGTCCTGCCGCGGGGCCGGGTACCGGCGATCGGGTGGGTGACCGCGTCGCGATCGGTGACGGTGACCAGCGCCTCCGGGCTGGAGCCGACGATGTCGAAGCCGTCCAGCCGGAGCAGGTAGAGGTACGGGCTGGGGTTGATCCGGCGCAGCACCCGGTAGACGTCGAGCGGGTCGGCCCGGGTACAGATGTCGAAGCGCTGGGAGACGACGACCTGGAAGATCTCCCCGGCGCGGATCTCCTCCACGGCCGCCTCCACCGCCGCCTCGAACTCGGCGGGGGTGCGCTGCTCGACCACCTCGGGGGCGGTGCCGGTGTCGTCGACGGCACGGACCAGGGGCTGGGCGGGCTCGGCGAGCCGGCGGGCCATCTCCTCGACCCGGGCCACGGCGTCGGCGTACGCCTCGTCGACGCGTTCATCGGTGGCGTCCTGGTTGACGGCGTTGGCGATCAGCCACAGCTCGCCGGTGCGGTGGTCCATCACGGCCAGGTCGGTGGCGAGCATCATCACCAGCTCGGGGACCCGCAGGTCGTCGACGTTCCCGTCGGGCAGCACCTCGAGGCGCCGGACGATGTCGTAGCCGAGGTAGCCGACGAAGCCGTTGACGAACGGCGGCAGGCCCTGGGGGCGTTCGGTCCGCAGCACCCGGAGCGACTCGCGCAGCACGTCGAGAGGGGCGCCGTCGGTCGGCAGGCCGACCGGGGGCTCACCCGACCAGACGGCGCGGCCGTCGCGCTCGGTGAGGATCGCGCCGCTGCGGACCCCGATGATCGACCAGCGGGAGAACACGCCGTCCTCGGCGGACTCGAACAGGAAGGTGTGCGGCTCGTCGCGGGCCAGCGCGGCGTACAGCCCGACCGGGGTCTCGGTGTCGGCCAGCACCTTGGTCCACACCGGGATCACCCGGTTGGTCCGGGCCTGCTCCCGGAAGTCCTCCGGGGTCGGGGTGATCGGCAGGGCGTTCATCGGGCCTCCTGCCCGACGGTCGCACCGGCGGTGACCTCGAGGGTACGGGTGTCGAAGCAGGAGCGGGTGCCGAGGTGACAGGCGGCCCCTTCCTGCTCGACCTGCAGCAGCAGGGTGTCGCCGTCGCAGTCGAGCTCGACCTTGCGGACCCACTGGCGGTGGCCGCTCTCCTCCCCCTTGACCCACATCGTCGCCCGGCTCCGGGACCAGTAGGTGCCCCGGCCGGTGGACAGGGTGAGGGCGAGGGCCTCGTCGTTCATCCAGGCCATCATCAGGACCCGGCCGGTGGTCGCGTCCTGGGCGATGGCCGGGACGAGCCCGTCCGGGGTGCGCTTCAGGAGTGCCGCCACGTCCTCGGGGAGGGTGGCGACCGCCGTCGGGGTCACGGGATCGGTCTGGTCAGGATTCGGAGTCACCGTCCTATTGTGGCCCGTCCCCGCAGCCGCGCCTGTCCGCGACCGCCGGCGGGCGGCCGCGGACAGGATCGCGGATCCACTGGCCGGCGCTCCTCAGGCCAGCTTCTCCAGGATGATCTCGCGCACCCGGGCGGCGTCGGCCTGCCCGCGCATCTCCTTCATCACCGCGCCGATCAGCGCGCCGGCGGCCTGGACCCGCCCGCCGCGGATCTTCTCGGCGACGTCGGGGTTGGCGGCGATGGCCTTGTCGACGGCGGCACCGAGAGCCCCGTCGTCCGACACCACGGCCAGACCGCGCCGAGCGACGACCTGGTCCGGCTCGCCCTCCCCGGCGATCACCCCGTCGTACACCTGGCGGGCCAGCTTGTCGTTGATGGTGCCGGCGTCGACCAGCGCCTGGACCGCAGCGACCTGGGCGGGGGTGACCCCGACCTCGTCGAGGGCGGTGCCCGCCTCGTTGGCCCGCCGGGCCAGCTCAGTGGTCCACCACTTGCGGGCGGACTGCGCGGTGGCGCCGGCGGCGACGGTCTGCTCGACCAGGTCGAGGGCGTCGGCGTTGACCACGTCACGCATCTCGAGGTCGCTGAAGGCCCACGCGGCCTGCAGCCGGTTGCGCCGCTTGGTGGGGTGCTCCGGGAGGGTGGCCCGCAACTCCTCGACCCACTCCCGGCTCGGGGCGATCGGCACCAGGTCGGGCTCGGGGAAGTAGCGGTAGTCCTCCGCCTCCTCCTTCGACCGGCCGAAGGAGGTCTCACCGAGGTGCTCCAGCCAGTTGCGGGTGCACTGCTCGACGGTCCCGCCGTCCTGCAGGACGGCCGCCTGGCGCTGGATCTCGTACGTCACCGCGCCCTCGATGGACCGGAACGAGTTGATGTTCTTGGTCTCGGTGCGGGTGCCGAGCTTCTCCCGGCCCCACGAGCGCAGCGAGACGTTGGCGTCGCAGCGCAGCGAGCCCTCGTTCATCCGGACATCGGACACGCCGAGGGCGCGCATCAGGTCGCGGATCGTCTCGACGTAGCGCCGGGCGACCTCGGGGGCCCGGGCGCCGGCGCCGATGATGGGCCTGGTGACGATCTCGATCAACGGCGTCCCGGCGCGGTTGTAGTCGATCAGCGAGTAGTCGGCGCCGTGCAGCCGTCCGGTCTCACCGCCCATGTGGGTGAGCTTGCCGGCGTCCTCCTCCATGTGGGCCCGCTCGATCGGCACCCGGAAGATCTCGCCGTCGTCCAGTTCGACGTCCAGGTGGCCGTCGTAGGCGATCGGCTCGTCGTACTGGCTGATCTGGTAGTCCTTCGTCATGTCCGGGTAGAAGTAGTTCTTCCGGGACATCCGGCACCACTCGGCGATCGAGCAGTTGAGCGCCAGGCCCATCCGGATCGCGGACTCGACGGCCTTGGCGTTGATCGACGGCATCGAGCCGGGCAGACCGAGGCAGACCGGGCAGGTGTGGGTGTTGGGCGCCGCGCCGAACACGGTCGAGCAGCCGCAGAACATCTTGGAGGCGGTGTTGAGCTCGATGTGCACCTCCAGGCCCAGCACCGGCTCGTACGCCTCGAGGGCGTCGTCGTAGGACAGGATCGGCTCGCTCATCGGGTGACCTCCGTCGTCGTGGTTGCCGCCGGGCCGGCCAGCGCCGGGGCGCGGTCGAGCAGCGGGCCGCCCCAGCGCTCGGTCAGCGCGCGTTCCAGCGCCGCGCCCACCCGGTAGAGCCGGTCGTCGGCCTGGTGCGGGGCCATCACGTGGAAGCCGATCGGCAGCCCGTCGGTGGTCAGGCCGGTCGGGAACGACCCGGCGGCGTTGCCGGCCAGGTTCGTCGGAATGGTGCACAGGTCGTTGAGGTACATCGCCATCGGGTCGTCGACCCGCTCCCCCATCCGGAAGGCGGCCGTCGGGGTGGTGGGCGAGACCAGCACGTCCGCCGCGCCGAAGGCGGCGGTGAAGTCCTGCTGGACCAGGGTGCGCACCTTCTGCGCCGAGCCGTAGTAGGCGTCGCGGTAGCCGGCCGACAGGGCGTACGTCCCGATGATGATGCGTCGCTTCACCTCGGCGCCGAACCCGGCCTCGCGGGACAGCGCCATCACCTGCTCGGTGGACCGGGTGCCGTCGTCGCCGATCCGCAGGCCGTAGCGCATCGCGTCGAACCGGGCCAGGTTGGACGAGGCCTCGCTGGGCAGGATGAGGTAGTACGCGGCCAGCGCGTACTCGAAGTGCGGGCAGGATACCTCGACGATCTCGGCACCCAGGTCGGACAGCAGGTCGACGGTGGCGCGGAAGTTGGCCTCCACCTCGGGCGCGTAGCCCTCGCCACCGAGCTCCTTGACCACGCCGACGCGCAGCCCCTTGACGTCACCGGCGCGGGCAGCGGCGACCACCGGCGGCACCGGCGCGTCGAGCGAGGTCTGGTCGAGCGGGTCGTAGCCCGCCATCACCTCGTGCAGCAGGGCGGTGTCGAGGACCGTACGACCGCACGGGCCGGGCTGGTCGAGGCTGGACGCCAGCGCGATCTGGCCGAACCGCGAGGTGCCACCGTAGGTGGGCTTGACCCCGACAGTGCCGGTGAAGGCGGCCGGCTGGCGGATCGAGCCGCCGGTGTCGGTGCCGATCGCCAACGGGGCCTCGAACGCGGCCAGGGCCGCCGCCGACCCGCCGCCCGAGCCTCCGGGCACCCGGGTCAGGTCCCACGGGTTGTAGGTCGGGCCGTACGCCGAGTTCTCCGTGGAGGAGCCCATCGCGAACTCGTCCATGTTGGTCTTGCCGAGGATGACGATGCCGGCGTCGAACAGCCGGCGGGTGACCGTCGCGTCGTACGGCGGGCGCCAGCCCTCGAGGATCTTCGACCCCGCGGTGGTCGGGACGCCCTTCTGCGCGAGCACATCCTTGAGGGCCAGCGGGACGCCGGCCAGCGGGCCGACCTGCTCGCCGGCGGCGATCCGGGCGTCGACGGCGGCGGCCCGGGCCAGCGCGCCCTCCTCGTCGACGCTGAGGAACGCGTGCACGGTGCCGTCCACGGCGGCGATCCGGTCCAGGTGGGCGCGGGTGACCTCGACGCTGGACACCTCGCCGGCGGCGATCCGGCCGGCCAGCTCGGCGGCGCCGGCGGTGGTCAGGGTGGTGTCGTCCATGCTCACTGCTCCTCCCCGAGGATCCGCGGGACGCGGAACCGGTCGTCCTCCCGGTCCGGGGCCATCGCCAGGACCTCCTCCACCGGCAGCGAGCCACGCACCTCGTCGGCCCGGAAGACGTTGGTCATCGGGACCGGATGGGAGGTGGGCTCCACGTCGTCGGTGGCCACGTCCGTCACCCGGGCGACCGCCTCGAGGATCACGTCCAACTGGGGGGCCAGGTGGGCCAGCTCCTCCGGGGAGAGGTCGATGCGGGCCAGCTGCGCCAGCCTTGCGACCTCGTCTTGGCTCAACGCCACGGTGCACTCCTTGGGTCCGGGGATCTGATGTCCGGTGCGGTGGCCGGACGGGCCGACCGCACCCCTCATCCTAGGGCCGACCGCCGACACCGCCCCCACCGCGACCGGAAGCGTCGAGGGTGTGAACAGTGTGTGACAGGTTCCCCGGTGGCCGGACCGGGTTGCCCCGTGGGGTGGGCGGGAGGGGACAATGCTGGTGTGTTCCTGATGAGAGTGTCCATGCCCGACCGACCCGGTGCTCTGGGTGCCGTCGCCTCCGCCGTCGGCCTCGTCGGTTGCGACATCAAGGCGATCGAGATCGTGGAGAGCCGTGACGGTCACGGCATCGACGACTTCATGCTGGAGATCCCGACCGGAGTCCTGCCGGACACCGTGGTCAGCGCCTGCCAGGAGGTCACCGGGGTCGAGGTGCTCTGGATCTCGCGGCACTACGACAGCGGCACGCTGCAGAGTGACCTGGAGACACTGGAGCAGATGACGCGCGATCCCGACCATGCCGCCGAGGTGCTGGTCGACAGCGCCCCCAGCGTTTTCCACTGCCAGTGGAGCGTGCTGGTCGAGCGGGCCGGCGGCGCCGCGATCAGCTACGCCACCCCGATGGCCCCCGACCTCGACTCCGCCATGCTGGAGCGGATCGGTGACCTCGGCGCGGCCGGCTCGGCGGACATGCCGGCCGGTTGGGTGCCGGCCTGGAGCGACACCGCCCTCGCCTGGGCGGCGATCGGCACCGGTCGGTCGATCCTCGTCGGCCGGACCGGCGGCCCGGTCTGGCTGCCCTCCGAGATCGCCCGCTTGCGCCACCTCTCGGCCCTGGCCTCCTGACCCGTGCCCGGGCTGCCACTGCCGGGCGGGCCGGGCTGGTTCACCGAGTTCCTGGTGGCCGCGGTCTACGGACTGGTCGGGGCCGTCGTGCCGGTGGCCAACGCCGAGGCGTACGCCATCGGCGCCGGGGCGCTGCACCCCGCGGGCTCGGTCGCGGCCATCACCGGTCTCACCATCGGCCAGGGCGTCGGCAAGATGCTGATGTTCTGGGGCGTACGCCGCGGCAAGGAGCTGCCGTTCTTCCACGCCCGGCATCGCCCCGCCGAGGGTGCCGACGGCGCGGACCGGGAAGCCTCGACGGGACGCACGGAGGCCGACCTCGGCCCGGCGCGCCGCTGGTGGTCGCGGACCGTGCGGGTCTCACTGCGGCTGGTCGGCGACACCCGGGCCGGACTGCCGCTGGTCTTCCTGGCAGCCATCGTGGGCTTCCCGCCGCTCTACCCGGTGGTGCTGGTCGCCGGCGCGTCCCCGATCCCGGCCTGGAGCTTCGGCCTGGTCATGTCGCTGGGGCGCGGGATCCGCTTCGCCCTGCTGGCCTGGGGCGGCAGCGGTTTGATCGGCCTGCTCGGCTCGGGCTAGGCAGCAGCCCCGGCGAACGGGATCAGAGGAGCGCGCCCTTGCCGGTCATCATCCAGTAGAAGAGCCACCAGGTGGCCACGACCACGACACCGGCCACGACGAAACCGGTCACCACCACGGCGCGCTGGAGCCGCTTGCGGCGCGTGCTGGGCACGAGTGCCGGGCCCCACTCCCCCAGCCGGGGACGCACCCGGTCGGGGACGTCGCCGT
>CAYOBI010000010.1:0-2978 GCA_964402325.1 uncultured Propionibacteriaceae bacterium
GACCCCCGGCCCGCGTCGTGGCCCGCGCCCCGGCAACAACCCGTTCGCGTCCTCCCAGGGCATGGGCACCCAGCAGCGGCGCCCGCGCCCCGAGGGCGGTCGTCCCGAGGGCGGCGGTCGTCCGGGCCCGGGACAGCATCCCGGTGGCCCGCGTCCGGCCGGCGCCCGTCCCGGTGGTCCGTCCCCGGCGGGCATGCCGCGCCCCAACCCGGCGATGATGCCCAAGCACCACTCCTCCCAGCTGGCCCCGGCCGGCGGTGGCACGCGTGGTCGTGCCGGCGGCGGCCCCCGTGGTCGTGCCGGTGGTCCGGGCCGTGCCGGTGGTGGCTTCGGTGGCGGTCCCAGCACGGGGCCGAGCACCGGTCCGCAGGGCGGCCGCGGCGGTGGCCGCGGGCGTGGCGGCACCCAGGGTGCCTTCGGGCGTCCCGGCGGCCCGTCGCGTCGTGGGCGCAAGTCCAAGAAGCAGCGTCGCCAAGAGTTCGACGAGATGGAAGCACCGACGATCGGCGGCGTGCGCATCCGCAAGGGTGAGGGCGCGACGGTCCGGTTGCGTCGTGGCGCCTCCCTCTCCGACCTCGCCGAGAAGATCGGTGTCGATCCGGCGGCTCTGGTCCAGGTGCTGTTCTCGCTGGGCGAGATGGTGACCGCCACCCAGTCGGTCGCCGACGAGACCCTGCAGCTGCTCGGTGCCGAGCTGGACTACAACATCCAGGTCGTCTCGCCCGAGGACGAGGACCGGGAGCTGCTGGAGTCCTTCGACATCGAGTACGGCGAGAACGAGGGCGGCGAGGAGGACCTCGAGGCCCGTCCGCCGGTCGTCACCGTGATGGGTCACGTCGACCACGGCAAGACGAAGCTGCTGGACGCCTACCGCCACTCCAACGTGGTGGCCAAGGAGGCCGGTGGCATCACGCAGAGCATCGGTGCCTACCAGGTGGCGACCGAGGTCGACGACCGCGAGCGCAGGATCACCTTCATCGACACCCCGGGTCACGAGGCGTTCACCGCCATGCGTGCCCGTGGTGCCAAGTCGACCGACATCGCGGTTCTCGTGGTGGCTGCCGACGACGGTGTGATGCCGCAGACGATCGAGGCGTTGAACCACGCGCTGGCGGCGGATGTGCCGGTCGTGGTGGCCGTCAACAAGATCGACAAGCCGGCGGCCGACCCGACCAAGGTGCGCGGCCAGCTGACCGAGTACGGCCTGGTTCCCGAGGAGTACGGCGGCGAGACGATGTTCGTCAACGTCTCCGCGGTGACCGGTGAGGGTCTGGACGAGCTGCTGGAGGCCATCGTGCTGACGGCGGACGCCTCCCTCGACCTGCGCGCCAACCCGGACATGCCGGCGCAGGGTGTCTCGATCGAGGCGCACCTGGACAAGGGCCGTGGCCCGGTCATCTCGGTGCTCATCCAGCGCGGCACGCTGCACGTCGGCGACTCGGTGGTGTGTGGTGCGGCCCACGGCCGTGTCCGCGCCATGATCGACAGCAACGGCGACTCGGTCGACGAGGCGCTGCCGTCGATGCCGGTGCAGGTGCTCGGCCTGACCTCGGTGCCCGGTGCGGGCGACACCTTCCTGGCCGTCGAGGACGACCGGATGGCCCGCCAGATCGCCGAACAGCGCGAGGCGCGCAAGCGTGCCGCGCAGCAGGCGATGGGTGCCCGGCGCAAGACGCTCGACCAGATCTTCGAGCAGATGGAGAAGGGCGAGGTCCAGGAACTGGCCCTCATCCTCAAGGGCGACTCGGCCGGTTCGGTCGAGGCCCTGGAGGACGCCCTGCTCAAGATCGATGTCGGCGAGGACATCTCGGTGCGGATCATCGACCGCGGTGTCGGTGCCATCACCGAGACCAACGTCTCGCTGGCATCCGCGTCCGGGGCCGTCATCATCGGCTACAACGTGCGTGCCCAGGGGAAGGCGACCCAGCTCGCCGACCAGGAGAACGTCGACATCCGCTACTACTCGGTCATCTACCAGGCGATCGACGAGGTGGAAGCCGCGCTCAAGGGCATGCTCAAGCCGATCTTCGAGGAGGTCGTGCTCGGTCAGGCGGAGATCCGCCAGATCTTCAAGTCCTCCAAGGCCGGCATCATCGCCGGTGTCATGGTCCAGAACGGCATCATGCGGCGCCACGCCAAGGCGCGTGTGCTCCGGGACGGCGTCGTCATCGCCGACACCGAGATCAACACCCTGCGTCGGGAGAAGGATGATGCCACCGAGGTCCGCGAGGGCTTCGAGTGCGGCCTCACCCTGACCGGCTACTCCGACATCCGGGTGGACGACATCGTCGAGACGTACGAGATGCGGGAGAAGCCGCGCGACTGATCCACCCCGGTGGATCTGACCCGGGACCGTCCGCGAGGACACCGGGTGAAGGTCGTACGACATGACGCTGAGGGGCGGGGCCCCACGGGCCCCGGCCCGGGCCCCGCCCCTCACGTCGTCCCCCTGATCGTGCGTCCCGATCGTCGTCCGCCGTGACGTCGTCCGCACTGACTGTCTGCACTGAACGAAAGGAAGAGCGGCATGCCGAACCCGCGCGTGCTGAAGCTGGCCGACCAGATCAAGTCGATCGTCGCCCAGATGCTCGAGAAGCGGATCAAGGACCCGCGCCTCGGGTTCGTGACCATCACCGACGTACGTCTCACCGGCGACACCCGTGAGGCGACCGTCTTCTACACCGTCTACGGCGACGAGGCGGCCCGGGCCGGGTCCGCAGCCGCGCTGAAGTCCGCCACCGGACTGATCCGCTCGACCGTCGGCAAGCGGCTGGGGCTGCGCTACGCGCCGTCCATCGCCTTCGTGATGGATGCCCTGCCGGAGTCCGCCGCGAGCATCGAGGACCTCCTCGCCCGCGCCCAGGCCGGCGACGCCGCCCTCGCCGAGCAGCGCGAGAACGCCACGTACGCCGGCGAGGCCGACCCGTACCGTCGCAAGGACGAGGACGAGGACGACGAGTCCGCGGACCTCGACGAGG
>CAYOBI010000010.1:3078-5210 GCA_964402325.1 uncultured Propionibacteriaceae bacterium
GACGAGGACGACGAGTCCGCGGACCTCGACGAGGCCGACGAGGAGGATCCGGCGCACCTGGACGACCAGGCCGATCCCGCCGGGCCGGCGGACCCGTCCGACCTCTTCGAACGCGACTGACCCGTGGCGGCTGCGAGGGACCAGGGTCCGTCCGGGCTCGTCGTGATCGACAAGCCGGCAGGCATGACGTCCCATGACGTGGTCGCCCGGGTCCGCCGGATCCTCGGCACCCGCAAGGTCGGCCATGCCGGGACCCTCGACCCGATGGCCACCGGGGTGCTGATCATCGGCGTCAACCGGGCCACCCGGCTGCTCGGCCACCTGGCCCTGCACGACAAGGCCTACGACGCGACGATCCGGCTCGGACAGGCCACCGTCACCGACGACGCCGAGGGGGAGGTCGTGGCGGCCGCGGGCGCCGCCGGCGTCTCGGACGAGGCGATCGCGGTCGCGATGGCGGCCCTCACCGGCGACATCGAGCAGCGGCCCTCGGCCGTCTCGGCGATCAAGGTCGACGGGCAGCGGTCGTACGCCCGGGTCCGGGCCGGGGAACAGGTCGAGCTGGCCGCCCGGCCGGTCACCGTGTCCCGCTTCGAGGCCCTCGCCCGGCGCGACACCCGCGTCGACGACGTGGACGTGGTCGACCTCGACGTCACCGTGGAGTGCTCCACCGGGACGTACGTCCGGGCCCTCGCGCGTGACCTGGGCCATGCCCTCGGCGCCGGCGGGCACCTCACCGTCCTGCGCCGGACCCGTGTCGGCGGGTTCGACCTCACCGTCGCCCAGCAGCTCCCCGAACGGGACGCCGAACCGGCCCCCGAGCTGAGCGTGCTGGAGCTGGACGAGGCGGCCCGGGCCTGTTTCCCCTCGCTGCGACTGGACGCGGCCGCGGCCGCCGAGGTCGGGTACGGGCGGACCCTGCCCGGACTCGCGCTCCCGGCGGGCCTCTGCGCGCTCTACGGTCCGGACGGGACGTTCCTCGCGTTGTATCGCCAGGTCGGTCCCGATGCACGTCCCGAGGCTGTCTTCGCGCCGCACTGATCGACACGACCGACCGGACCGCCACGGCCCGGTCACCGATCAGGTCGAGGGCGGCGGTGCGACTACGATCGGGCAGGGAAGCCGAACCGCCGATCGACGAGGAGAAGTGTGAGCCAGAGCGTTGTCGTCATCGGCAATTTCGACGGTGTCCATCTGGGACATCGTGCGGTCCTCGCCCACGCCCGGGGCCTCGAGCCCGGGCTGCCCGTCATCGCGGTGACCTTCTGGCCGCACCCCCTCAGCGTCGTCCGCCCGGGGCAGGAGCCGAAGCTGCTGTGTGACCTCGACGAACGGGTCGAGCTGCTGCGCGGCGCCGGCGCCGACCGGGTGGAGGTGGTCGCCTTCACCAAGGGGTTCTCCGAGCAGACCCCCGAGGACTTCGTCTCCACCGTCCTGCTGCCGCTGTCGCCGGCCCGGGTCGTGGTGGGGGAGAACTTCCGCTTCGGCCACTTCGCCGCCGGCAACGTCGACACCCTGCGCACGCTCGGCCAGGGCCGCTTCGAGGTCACGGCGATCGACATGGTCCGCAGCCCCCTGCACACCACCGACGGGATGGAACGCACCTCCTCCACCCGGATCAGGGCCGCGCTCGCCGAGGGCGACCTCGAGGCCGCCGAGGCGATGCTGGGCCGCCGGATCAGCTTCGCCGGCACCGTGGTGCGCGGTGACCAGCGCGGGCGCGAGATGGGTTTCCCGACGGCCAACCTGCTGGTCTCCGACCGGCGCGCGGCCCCGGCCGACGGCGTCTACGCCGGCTGGCTGCGCCGCACCGACCGACCCGCCGAGGCCCCGATGCCGGCCGCCATCTCGGTCGGCCGCAATCCCACCTTCGACGGGCACGAGCTGCGCGTCGAGTCGTACGTCCTCGACCGCACCGACCTGGAGCTGTACGGAGTGCGGATCAGGGTCGAGTTCGTCTCCCGGATCCGCGGGCAGGTCAGGTTCAACGGCATCGAGGCCCTGATCGAGCAGATGCACGACGACGTCTCCCGGATCCGCGAGGTGCTCGCCGTACGGTCCTGACGGCTCCGATCCCGGCACCCGATCCCGCCGGGCGGACACACGCGCCCCGCACGACGTGAGGGGGGCGG
>CAYOBI010000010.1:5310-44920 GCA_964402325.1 uncultured Propionibacteriaceae bacterium
GGCACCCGATCCCGCCGGGCGGACACACGCGCCCCGCACGACGTGAGGGGGGCGGTGTCCCGGAGCCAGGTCGCTCAGGCCTCGATGATCACCGGGAGGATCATCGGGCGGCGGCGGTAGGTCTTGTTGACCCAGCGGCCGACGACTCGGCGGACGGTCTGCTGCAGCCGGTGCACGTCGTCCACGTCCTGGTCCAGGGCCTGGCGCAGCGCGTCGGCCAGTTCGTCGCGGACCTCGTCGAAGATCGCGTCGTCCTCGGCGAACCCGCGGGCGTGGATGTCCGGCCCTGTCAGCAGCTTGTTGGACCGGGTGTTCACCACGGCGATGACGGAGATGAAGCCTTCCTCGCCGAGGATCTTGCGGTCGGTCAGCTGGCTCTCGGAGATGTCGCCGACCGTGGTGCCGTCGACGAAGATGTACGGGGCGTCGACCTGGCCGACGATCCGGGCCCGGTGGTTGCGCAGGTCAACCACCGAACCGTCCTGGCAGACCAGGGCGCGGTCCCGCGGCACACCGGTGGCGACCGCGAGGTCGGCGTTGGCGATCAGGTGGCGCGGCTCGCCGTGCACCGGCATCGCGTTCGCCGGCCGGACGATGTTGTAGCAGTAGAGCAGCTCACCGGAGCTGGCGTGGCCGGAGACGTGCACCATCGCATTGCCCTTGTGCACCACGGTGGCGCCGAGCTTCGCCAGGCCGTTGATCACCCGGAAGACGGCGTTCTCGTTGCCCGGGATGAGTGAGGAGGCCAGCAGCACGGTGTCGCCGCGGTCCAGGTGGATGACCGGATGCTCCTGGTTCGCGATCCGGGCCAGTGCCGACAGCGGCTCGCCCTGCGACCCGGTCGACACGATGATCAGGTCCTGGCGCGGCACGCTGTCGATGTTCTTGAGGTCGACCAGGGTGTCCTCGGGGACGGTCAGGTAGCCCAGGTCGGCGGCCACCGTCATGTTCCGCACCATCGAGCGGCCGACGAAGACGACCTTGCGCTCGTACAGGCTGGCGACGTCGAGGACCTGCTGCACCCGGTGCACGTGCGAGGAGAAGCAGGTGACGATGATCATCTGCTCCGAGGTGGCCACCACCCGTTCCATCGCCGGGGCGATGTCCTTCTCCAGCGGCGTGAAGCCGGGGGTCTCGGCGTTGGTGGAGTCGGCCATGAACAGGTCGACCCCCTCCTCGCCGAGTTTCGCGAAGCGGCGCAGGTCGGTGATCCGGCCGTCCAGCGGCAGCTGGTCCATCTTGAAGTCGCCGGTGTGCAGCACGGTGCCACCCTCGGTACGGATCGCCACGGCGAGCCCGTCCGGGATGGAGTGGTTGACCGCCATGAACTCCAGGTCGAAGTTGCCGACCGTCAGCCGGGTGTCGTCGCCGACGACCTTCAGCACGGCCTCGCGCGCCAGCCGGTGCTCCTTCAGCTTCGCCTCGACCAGGGCGAGAGTGAGCCGGCTGCCGTAGAGCGGCAGGTCGGGACGCTGGCGCAGCAGGTAGGGCACCGCACCGATGTGGTCCTCGTGGCCGTGGGTGAGCACCAGCCCCACCACGTCGTCGAGACGGTCCTGGATCAGCTCGAAGGCCGGCAGCAGCAGGTCCACGCCGGGGTGGTCGTCCTCGGGGAACAGCACGCCGCAGTCGACCAGCAGCAACTGCCCGTCGATCTCGAAGCTGGTCATGTTGCGTCCGATGTCACCCAAGCCGCCCAGCGGGATGACACGCAGGGTGCCGGGGGCGAGTGCGGGCGGGGTCTTCAAGCCGGAAGGTGACACCAGAACAGCCTAGCCGACGGACTAGCCTGAAGGGGTGACCGATGAATCCGCGCCGCTGCTGCATGTCCGTACCGCCTGGCCCGCCGAGGCCGCCGCGATCGCGCCGCTGCAGCGCCGGGCGTGGGTGCAGGAGTGGACCGGTGCCGAACAGGGCGGCCTGCTCGAGGGCACCGACCTGCGATCGATGGTCGAGGCCTGGCACGGGGCGATCGTCCGCCCGCCGGAGGCTCGCTGCCGGGTCCTGGTCGCGCTGGAGGGCGAGCAGGTGGTCGGGTTCGCCGCCACCGCACCCAGCGACGACGAGGACGCCGAGCCGGGGGACGGGATGGTCGCCGAGTTCGCCGTCGACCCGGTCGCCCGGGGCAACGGCCACGGCTCCCGGCTGATGAACGCGTTGGTCGACACGCTGCGCTCGGACGGCTTCCGTACGGCGACCTGGTGGATCCGGACCACGAACGACCCGCTGCGCCACTTCCTGGAGTCGGCCGGGTGGCGGCCCGACGGTGCCACCCAGCGGTTCACCTCCGACGACGGGTCGTTCACCATCAAGCAGGTCCGGCTCCGGGTCCGGATCGCCGACTGACCCGGCCGACCGACCCCGGGGAGCCTCACCCGGGATCGCCTCAGCGCGGATCGCGGCTCAGCCGGGGCCGACCTCCGTCAGGTTGGCCCGGGCGTCCTCGACCATCCCGGCGAAGTTCCGGCGGTTCACCGGGTCGGCGACCAGGGCGGTGACGATGACCACGGCCCAGCCGGCCGCCCGGTCCCAGACCGCGTCGTCGTACGACCCGGATGCGTCGGCGGCCTCCCGGAAGAGGGCGAACCCCTCGGCGTCGAAGCTCAGCCGGCCCGTGGCGAGGTCGACCGAAGGGTCGCCCGCGGAGACATCGCCGAAGTCGATGATGCCGACCAGGCGTCCGGCCCGCTGGATGATGTTGCGGGCGTGGGTGTCCCCGTGCGTCCACAGCGCCGGGCCGGACCACAGCGGCGCCCGGCGGGCCCGGTCCCAGTGCTCCCGGAGGGTCCGGGTGTCGGCGGCACCGAGGTAGCGGTGGACCGCCGGCCACCGGTCGGCGACGGCACCGGCCCGCTCGGCCAGCGGCACGCCTCGGTAAGGGTTGTGCGGGGCCTCCCGTGGCGCCGGCCGGTGCAGGGCGGCCAGCGCCCGGGCCAGCGGGGCGGCCAGCCCCCGACGGTCCGGCACCGGCAGGGTCGAGAGGTCCGTGCCGCGGATCCACGGCACGATCGTCCAACGCAGCGGGAAGTCGGCGCTCGGGTCCCCGCAGAAGACCGGGATCGGCACCTGCACGCCGAGATCCCGCAGCGGGGCGGTGGCGATCTCCACCCAGGCGATCTCGTGCTCGATCAGGCGGGCGGCCAGTCGGCTGGTCGGGAGGCGTACGACGTGGCTGTCGCCGAGCCCGAACATCACGTTGTCCCAGCCCTGGCCGAGCAGGGGCAGCGGCGCCCCGGCCAGGTGGGCGAGCCGGGCGGGCAGCTGTGACTCGAGCAGGCGACGGACCAGGGGGACGGTGACCAGGGGGGTGTCGGACACGGCTCAGATGCCGAGGAGTTCCTCGATGCCCTCGGTCAGCCCGGGGCGCGACCCGACCGCTCGCACCGCGGCCAGCACGCCGGCCATGTACGAGGTGCGGGCCATCGAGTCCTCGCGGATGGTCAGGGTCTCACCGGGGTTGCCGAGCAGCACCTCCTGGTGCGCGAACAGGCCCCGCTGGCGGACGCTGTGCACGTGGACCCCGTCCACCACGGCCCCGCGGGCCCCGTCGAGCTGGGTGCGGGTCGCGTCGGGGGAGGGGGCCACACCGGCGGCGGCGCGGGCCGCGGCGATCTTCCGGGCGGTGGTGACGGCGGTACCGGAGGGGGCGTCCACCTTGTCGGGGTGGTGCAGCTCGATCACCTCGACGCTCTCGTAGAAGCGGGACGCCTCGGCGGCGAACTTCATCATCAGCAGGGCGCCGATCGAGAAGTTGGAGGCGATGATCGCGTTCGTGCCGGGGCTGGCGGCGAGCCAGCCGCGTACGGTGTCGAGCCGCTCCGGGGTGAAGCCGGTGGTCCCGACGACGCAGTGCACGCCGTGCGCGATCGCCCACTCCAGGTTGCCCATCACCACGTCGGGGACGGTGAAGTCCACCGCCACGTCCGCGTCGGCCACTGCGGCCCGGTCCTCGTCGTGGTCCACCGTGGCGCCGAGCTCCAGGTCGGCGGCCGCCTCAACCGCGGCCACGACCTCCCGGCCCATCCGGCCCTTGGCTCCGAACACCGCCACCGTCGTCATCTTCACTCCTCGTGATCGTGGACACATCGCCGCCCATTCTTCCACGCTGCGGCAGTGGCCCGGCCCGGCGGTGGGCGGGGGCTCAGCCCAGCGCGACCGTACGGTCCGCGTCCCAGGGCCCGACGACCGCCAGGGTCGGCGCCGAGGAGAAGAGGTGACGTGCCAAGGCGTGGACGTCCTCGAGGGTGACCGCCTCGACGGCGGCCAGCATCTCCCCGACGGTCCGCGGGTCGTCCTGCAGGACCGTACGACCGTTGCGGGACATGTGCGCCGAGGGTGACTCCAGGCCGAGCAGGGTCTGGCCGCGGATCTGCCCCTTGGCTTGCGCCAGCTCGGTGGCGGTCAGGCCATGGGCCAGGACGTCGTCCAGCACCTCGCGGACCACGTCGACGATCTGCTGCAGCCGCTCGGGGGCACAGGCCCACTCGATGCTGACCTGGCCGGCGTCGGTGTAGGCGATCTCGCTGGCGTCGATGCTGTACGTCAGGCCACGCCGCTCGCGCACCTCGACGAACAGGCGGGCCGACATTCCGCCGCCCAGGACGGTGACCAGCACGTCGAGCGCGGCCCGGCGCGGGTCGAGCAGGGCCAGACCCGGCCAGGACATGACGGCCTCGAGCTGTTCGAAGTCGCGGGTCTGGACGACCAGGCCGGGCTCGGCGACGGCCGGCTCCTCGGCCGACGTGGGCGACGTCGGCCGGCGCCGCTGGGCCAGCGCCTCGTCGAGCGGGGCGAGCTGGTCCAGCAGCCGGTCGTGGTCGACCGCGCCCGAGGCGCTCACCACGATGTCGTCGGCGCGGTACTGGGCCAGCCAGTACTCGACCACCGCATCGCGGTCCATCGCCCGGATGCTCTCCACCGACCCGATCACCGGCTTCGCCAGGCCGCTGTGCCCGTACAGTCGCCGGGCGGACAGGTCGTGGGCGACGTCGCCCGGATCGTCGTTGCCCATCGCGATCTCCTCGAGCACCACGGTGCGCTCGGAGGCGAAGTGCTCCGGCTCGATCAGCGAGTGCGCGAGCATGTCGGACATCACCCCGACGGCCCGGTCGGCGTCCTCGGCCAGCAGCCGGGCGTAGAAGCAGGTGTGCTCCTTGGCCGTGTAGGCGTTGAGGTCACCCCCCACCCCCTCGATGGAGGCGGAGATCTCCTCGGCGCTCAGGCGCGGTGTGCCCTTGAAGAGGACGTGCTCGAGCATGTGGGAGGCGCCGTGCAGGGCCAGCGTCTCGCGGCGCGAGCCGACCCCGACGAAGAAGCCCAGGTTGAACGCGGCGGTGTGGGACAGGCGCTCGGAGACGACACGCAGTCCTCCCGGCAATGTCGTACGGCGCAGGTCGCCGGCCAGGTCGTCGGCCGACAGGAGCGGGCGGTTGATGGTGCTGAACCTCCGGGACAGGGTGGCGGGCCCGGATCGCGGGTCCTCCCCACGATGATAGGGGCGGGGCGGGAATCGGTGGATCCCGCCGTCGATGCGGTGGAACGGGCGTCGCCCCCCACGTCCGGGACCGAGGTCCGGGACGTGGGGGGCGACGGGGTGACCCATGGGGGCGAGGATCACTCCTCGGAGGCGGAGTCCTCGGACTCGCCGCCCTCGGCGGGCTTGCGGTGGGTGCGGCGACGACGACGCGGGGCGCGGTCGGACCGCGGCGCCTCGGACTCGCCGTTGTCCTCGATCTCCTCGTCGGCGTCCTGCGGCTCGGGATCGGCCGCCTCGGACTTCTCGACCACCGGGGCGAGGGACAGCTTGCCGCGGTCGTCGACCTCGGTGACCTCGACCTGGATCTTCTGGCCGACCTTGACGACGTCCTCGACGTTCTCGACCCGCTTGCCGCCGTTGAGCTCACGCAGCTTGGTGACGTGCAGCAGGCCGTCCTTGCCCGGGAGCAGGGAGACGAACGCGCCGAAGTTGACGACCTTGACGACGGTGCCGAGGTAGCGCTCGCCGACCTCGGGCATCGTCGGGTTGGCGATCGCGTTGATCATCGAGCGGGCCGCGTCGGCGGCCTCGCCGGTGGTCGCGCCGATGTAGATGGTGCCGTCGTCCTCGATCGAGATGTTGGCGCCGGAGTCCTCCTGCATCTGGTTGATCACCTTGCCCTTCGGGCCGATGACCTCACCGATCTTGTCGACCGGCACGTGCATGGTGATGATCCGCGGGGCGTACGGGCTCATCTCGTCGGGCTCGCCGATCGCCTCGCCCATCACGTCGAGCAGCGTCATCCGGGCTTCCTTGGCCTGCAGCAGCGCCTTGGCCAGCTCCTCCGACGGAATGCCGTTGAGCTTGGTGTCGAGCTGCAGGGCGGTGACGAAGTCACGCGTACCGGCGACCTTGAAGTCCATGTCGCCCAGTGCGTCCTCGGCGCCGAGGATGTCGGTCAGCGCGATGTACTTGGTCTCGCCGTCGATGTCCTCGCTCATCAGGCCCATCGCGATGCCGGCCACCGAGGCGCGCAGCGGCACGCCGGCGTTCAGCAGCGACAGGGTGGAGGCGCAGACCGATCCCATCGAGGTGGATCCGTTGGAGCCGAGCGCCTCCGACACCTGGCGGATCGCGTACGGGAACTCCTCCTTGCTCGGCAGGACCGGCACCAGGGCACGCTCGGCGAGCGCTCCGTGGCCGATCTCGCGACGCTTGGGGGAGCCGACCCGGCCGGTCTCACCGGTGGAGTACGGCGGGAAGTTGTAGTGGTGCATGTAGCGCTTGGTGGTCTCCGGCGCCAGCGTGTCGATCTTCTGCTCCATCTCGAGCATGTTCAGCGTGGTGACGCCCAGGATCTGGGTCTCGCCACGCTGGAACAGCGCCGAGCCGTGCACGCGGGGGATGATCTCCACGTCGGCGGACAGGGCGCGGATGTCACGGACACCGCGGCCGTCGATCCGGACGCCCTCGGTCAGGGTCCGGTGCCGGACGATCTTCTTCTGCACCGACTTGAAGGCGGCCTTGATCTCGGCCTCGCGGTCGGGGAACTGCTCGGCGAGCGAGGAGACGGCCTTCGCCTTGAGGGCGTCCTCGCGGTCCTGGCGCACCAGCTTGGCCGGGATCGCCATCACCTCGCGCATCTCGTCGGCGACCAGCTGTTCGACCGCGGCGTGGACGTCGTCGCTGTAGTCGGCGAAGACCGGGAACTCCCGCTGCTCCTTCGGCATCTCCGCCGCCAGGCGGGCCTGCGCGTCGCACAGCACCTTGATGAACGGCTTGGCGGCCTCCAGGCCCTCGGCGACGACCTGCTCGGTCGGGGCCTTCTTGCCGGCCTTGATCAGCTCGACCATGTGCTCGCCGCCGCCGGCCTCGACCATCATCACGGCGACGTCACCGTCGGGCAGCACCCGGCCGGCGACGACCATCTCGAAGGTGGACTCGGCGTCCTGCTCCACGGTCGGGAAGCACACCCACTGGTCGCCGATCAGCGCGACGCGGACGCCGCCGATCGGGCCGGAGAAGGGCAGCCCGGCGATCTGGGTCGACATCGAGGCCGCGTTGATCGCGACGACGTCGTAGCGGACGTTCGGGTTCAGCGCCAGGACGGTGATGACCACCTGGACCTCGTTGCGCAGGCCCTTGACGAAGGACGGGCGCAGCGGGCGGTCGATCAGCCGGGCGGTCAGGATCGCCGAGGTGCCGGGACGGCCCTCGCGGCGGAAGAACGAGCCGGGGATCTTGCCCGCCGCGTACATCCGCTCCTCGACGTCGATGGTCAGCGGGAAGAAGTCGAAGCCCTCGCGCGGGTGCTTGCCGGCGCTGGTCGCCGACAGCAGCATGGTGTCGCCGTCGAGGTAGACGGCGGCGGAGCCGTCGGCCTGCTGGGCGAGCGCGCCGACCTCGAAGCGCACGACGTGCTTGCCGTACGTCCCGTTGTCGATGACGGCTTCGGAAGAATGGACGTTGGGTCCCTCCATAGGGGACTCCTTTCGTGTACGCCGCAGGGCACACGGCCGGTCCGTATCCGGAGACCGGTCTTCGATCGAGGTCCGCGGGCGTACGCGACGGGGCGGCCACCGGGGGACCGGTGTCGCGGGCGTTTCCCGAGAACCACTACCGAGGACCGAGGACTCCCGAAGCGACCGGGCCCTGCGAACGGCTGTGGACGTGGTGTCGGTGACCGATGAAAGGCCACAGACGGCGCTGATTCTACCCGACGGTGCCGACATGGTCGATTCACTTCGTGACCCGACGGTGACCGGCGGGCGCATGAGCCCGGCGGCGGTGGGTGGAGGACAGCGTGGAACGACGCGAGGCGGCCCCCCGAGGGGACCGCCTCAACGAGGTGGGGACGGCGTCAGCGACGCAGCCCCAGGCGAGCGATCAGCGAGCGGTAGTGCTCGATGTCGTTCTTCGCGATGTAGTTCAGCAGGCGACGGCGCTGGCCGACCATGAGCATCAGGCCACGACGGGAGTGGTGGTCACCCTTGTGCTCCTTGAGGTGCTCGGTCAGGTGCGCGATGCGCTTGGTGAGCAGGGCCACCTGGACGTCCGGGGAGCCGGTGTCGCCGGGGTGGGTCGCGTACTCTTCGATGATCTTCTGCTTGTCGGCAGCATCCATGGCTGCGCTCCTTTCGTCGTTCCCGTTGCGCGGCGCTGAGTGGTCACAGCTCTTGGGCTTCCGCGGCCGATCGAACGGCAGGGGGGACAGGTCGCCGGCTCGTACCGGCAGGGTGCCGCTCCGCAGGGGAGCGACGGTGTGACGGGGACCCGTGGGGAGTCCCGTCACGACGGCGAGGTCAGCGAGCGACCTTGCCGGCCTTGAGGCACGAGGTGCACACGTTCATGCGCTTGGTCGTCCCGTTCAACGTCACGCGGACGCGCTGGATGTTCGGGTTCCAACGACGGTTCGTCTTCTTCTTCGACCAGGGCACGTTGTGTCCAAAGCCCGGGCCCTTGGCGCAGATGTCACATACAGCAGCCACTGGTGGTTCTCCTTCTGGAAACGTGTCGGTCACGTCGCGCCGTACGGATCACGGCACGAAAGCAACCGGTACAGAATAGCCGATGCCTCCGCGATCTGGGAAATCGCGGCTCACTCGGCCACGGACAGGCGATCGAGCATCGTCGCCAGGAAGTCCTGGCAGGCCTCGAGCTGGGTGATGTCGACGTACTCGTCGGCGCCGTGGGCCTGGGTGATGTCGCCGGGCCCGCAGATGACCGTCTCGATCCCCGCGGCGTGGAAGGCACCACCGTCGGTGCCGTAGGTCACGTGCTCGTCGCTGGGGATGCCACCGTACGCGATCGCCGCCAGCGTGGCGGGGGAGTCGTCGGCCGCGGACAGGCAGGGCACCGAGTCCTCGACCACCACCTCGACCCCGGTACCGGGCTGTTCGGCCTGCATGGCCCGGGTCAGCCGATCCGCCTCGGCGCGCAGCCGGGCGACCACGTCGTCGGGGTCCAGGGCCGGGACGGTGCGGAACTCCAGCACCACGGTGCAGCGCTCGGGGACGATGTTGCGGGCCGCCCCGCCCTCGATCGTCATGATCCCCCCGGTGGAGTACGGCACGCCGTAGTCGGGGTCGTACGGGCCCCGCTCCCGCCAGCCGTCGGTGATGGCGCGGAAGGCGGTGCACATCCGGGCGGCGTACTCCACCGCGTTGGCGCCGGTCGCCGGCAGCGAGGAGTGCGCGGCCCGGCCCCGGACGTCGATCCGGACGATGGTGACCGACTTGTGTCCGGTGATCACCCGCATCGAGGTGGGTTCCCCGACGATGCACGCCCGTGGACGTACGCCCAGGGCGGCCAGGTCACCGATCATCTGGGCCGCGCCGCGGGCGGCGAGCTCTTCGTCGAAGGTGAACGCCAGGTGCACCGGCTCGGCCAGCCGGGCCGCCGCGAACCGCGGCAGGGCGGCGGTGACGAGGGCGAGGAAGCCCTTCATGTCCGCGGCGCCGCGGGCGTAGAGGCGGCCGTCGCGGACCTGCGGGCGGTACGGGTCGGAGCTCCAGGCCTGGCCGTCGACCGGCACGGTGTCCATGTGGCCGCTGAGCGCGATGCCGCCGTCCGTGCGGCCGTCGGCGGCCGGCAGGGTGGCGACCAGGTTCGCCTTGCGGCCGGTGGTGTCCGGGCGCAGGTGTGCGGTGATGCCGAGGGTGCGGCACTCCTCGGCGATGAGCTCGGCCACCGGCAGGTTGGACAGCCGGCTGGTCGTGTCGCGCGTCAGCAGGCGGTCGAGCCAGCCGACGGCCCGGTCGTCCAGACGCCCCCAGTCCCCGGTCATGACGCCGTCCCCTGCCGGTCGGCCCGGGCCGTCAGGGCAGTGACGACGAAGTCCGGGACGAAGGTCGACACGTCGCCGTGCATCAGGGCGATCTCCCGCACCAGGGTGGAGGAGACGAACGACCACTGCGCAGCGGTCGGCAGCAGGATCGTCTCGACCCCGGTGAGCTGCTTGTTCATCTGGGCCATCTGGAGCTCGTAGTCGAAGTCCGAGGCGAACCGCAGGCCCTTCACGATGGCGCCGACCCCGTGCACCCGGCAGTACTCGGCGAGCAGTCCGTCGATCGGGGCTACCACGACGTTCGGCAGGTGGGTGCACGCCTGGGTGAGCATCGAGAGCCGCTCGTCGAGGCTGAACAGGCCGCTCTTCGAGGTGTTGCGGCCGACGCCGACCACCACCTCGCCGAAGGACCGGGCGGCCCGCTCGATGATGTCGAGGTGACCGTGCGTCACCGGGTCGAACGAACCGGGGCAGATGACCTTCACCGAGCCTCCTGGGCGTAGTGGACCGTGGTCTCACCATAGCGGCGGGACCAACCGTCGACGCCGTCCGGCCAGCGTGGGTCACGGTCGCGCGAGGAGCGCTCGAGCACCAGCAGCCCGTCGGCCGCCAGCCAGCCCGAGGCCCAGACGGCGCCGAGCACCTGCTCCAGCCGGTCGGTCGGGACCGGGTAGGGCGGGTCGGCCCAGATGATGTCGTACGTACGCGGGGCGGGCCCGGCGAGCAGGTCCGCGACGGTGAGGGGCCGGACGTCCAGCGGGAGCCCGAGGTCCTGCGCGTTGCGCCGGATCAGGTCGGCGGTGCGCCGGTCCGACTCGACCGCGGTCACCGGCGTGGCCCCGCGACTGGCCGCCTCCAGCGCCATCGCCCCCGACCCCGCGTAGAGGTCGAGGAAGGCGAGACCGGCCAGACCCTCGCCCGACCAGGACTCCAGGGCGGAGAACACCGCCTCGCGGACGCGGTCGGTGGTGGGCCTGGTCCTGGCCCCGGGCGGGGTGGCGAGCCGGCGGCCGCCGCGGGTCCCGGCGATGATGCGAGTCACACCCGACAGGCTACCGAGGGCGACGCTGCTGCCCCATCGCCTGACTAGACTCCGGATCACCGGTGCGACGCGGCCACGGGGGTCGTCAGGTCACCGCGGCGACGGAGGCAGACGGTCATGGCGTACGTGGAGAACGACGCGATCACAGTGATGAGCGACGACGAGGCCTGGGACCTCCTCGGCAAGGAGCCCATCGGTCGGCTGGCGACCACCATCGGTGACGACATCGAGATGTTTCCGGTCAACTACGTCCTCGACGGCCAGACCCTCGTCTTCCGGACCGCCCAGGGCAGCAAGCTGTTCGAGCTCACCGTGAACTCCCGGGTCGCCTTCGAGGTCGACTCGTACGACGCCGACGGCGGCTGGAGCATCGTGCTGCACGGCGATGCCGAGGTCCTCGAGGACCCCGACGAGATCGTCCGGCTCGAGCAGTTGCCGCTGCGGCCCTGGGTCCCCACGATCAAGACCACCTACGTCCGGATCCGGGCGAACTACCTCTCCGGGCGCCGGTTCCGGTTCGGCGAGGAGCCGGAGGCCTGGCACCTCTGAGACCCGCCGAACGGGTCGGCGTCATTCGTCGAGGCTGACCAGCTCCATCCGCCGGATCGCGTCGTGGAAACCCGGCGTCGCGGCATCCGGGTCCTCCCGGACGGCCTGCTCGGCGACGTCGCGGGCCAGCCCGATCAGATCCGCGTCGCGGGTCACGTTCAGCAGTCGCAGACCGGTGTGCGAGCCCGCCTGGGTCGTGCCCAGCACGTTGCCCTCGCGGCGCTGCTGCAGGTCGAGGTCGGCCAGGGCGAACCCGTCGCGGGTGGCGGCCAGCCCCTCCAGCCGCGCCATGCTGCCCTCCTCCCGGGCCGCTGCCAGCAGCAGGCAGAGCCCGGGGAAGCGACCCCGGCCGATCCGACCGCGCAGCTGGTGCAGCTGGGAGACCCCGAACCGGCCGGCGTCGCAGATCACCATCATCGAGGCGTTCGGCACGTCGACGCCCACCTCGATCACCGTCGTCGCCACCAGCACGTCGATGTCGCCGGCGGCGAACCCCGCCATCACCCGGTCCTTCTCCTCGGTCGGCAGTTGGCCGTGCAGCACGCCGATCCGCGCCTCCCCCAGCGGGGTGTCGGCGAGCCGGCCGGCGACCTCCTCCAGCGACCAGCCGTTCACCGGGTCGTACGCGTCGCCCTCCGGTGAGATCCGCGGGCACACCACGAAGACCTGCCGGCCGTTGGCGACCTCCTCGCGCGCCCGCTCCCAGGCCCGGTCGACCCAGCGCGGGTGCGCTTCCACGTCCACCACCGTGGTGGTGACGTCGGACCGGCCGGCCGGCACCTCCCGCAGCGTGGACACCTCGAGGTCGCCGTAGATCGTCAGCGCCACCGAGCGCGGGATCGGGGTGGCGGTCATCACCAGCACATGGGGGTGCAGCTCGGACTTGGCCGCCAGAGCGTTGCGCTGCTCGACCCCGAAGCGGTGCTGCTCGTCGACGACGACCAGGCCGAGGTCGGCGAACTGCACCGCCTCGGAGAGCAGGGCGTGGGTGCCGATGACGATCCCCGCCTCCCCCGAGGCGAGCGCGAGGAGGCTCTTCCTCTTCTGCACCGCGGTCATCGACCCGGTGAGCAGCACCACCCGGGTGCCGCCGAACATGCCGCCGGCCGCCAGGTCCCCGAGCATCGTGGTGACGGAGTGGAAGTGCTGCACCGCGAGCACCTCGGTCGGCGCCAGCAGGGCGGCCTGCCCGCCGGCGTCGACGACGGCCAGCATCGCCCGCAGGGCCACCACCGTCTTGCCCGAACCGACCTCGCCCTGCAGCAGTCGCTGCATGGCCAGGTCGCCGGCGAGGTCGTCCTCGATCTCCTTGCTCACCTGGCGCTGGCCGGCGGTGAGCCGGAACGGCAGCCGTTCGTCGAAGGCGCTCAGCAGTCCGCCGTCGGCCGCCCGGCGCGGGGCGGCAGCGAGCCGGGTGTGGTCGGCCCGCCGGTAGGCCATCGTCAGCTGGACCTCGAGCGCCTCGTCGAAGGCGAGGCGCTCCAGCCCGGCGGCGACCTCGGCCAGCTCGGCGGGGCGGTGCACCGCCCGCAGCGCCTCGACCAGCGGCGGCAGGTCCGCCCGCTCCCGCACCCACTCCGGCCACGGGTCGGGCAGGTCACCCAGCGCGTGCAGGGTCAGCCCGGCGGCCTCGGCGATGTCCCAGGTGGGCAGCTTGGCGCTGGCCGGATAGATGCCGATCGGGCCACCGCGGAACACGCTGGCCATCGACCGGTTCCGGTCCGACCCCGCCACGAAGAAGCCCTTCTCGTCCACGATCACGTAGTCGGGGTGGCTGAGCTGGGGCTGGCCGCGGAACTCCCCGACCTTGGCCGAGAAGATCCCCCGTGCACCCGGGGTCAGCGAGCGCTGCCACCACTCGAGCAGGTGGTTGGCCCCGAAGAAGGTGGCGGGCAGCCGGTTGCGTCCGTCGGTCAGCTGCACCTCGAGCCGGCCGCGGCTCTTCCGTCCGGGCGGCCCCGGGTGCGGCTGCACCTCGGCGACCCGGGCCAGCAGGGCGACGTGGGTGCCGACCTGGAGGTCCGACAGGTCGCTGAGCTCGGTGCCGACCACGTACCGGCGGGGGACGTGGTGCATCAGGTCGCCGACGGTGTGGATGCCCATCGCGTGGAACGCCTTCTCCTGGGCGCCGACGACCAGCCCGATCCGCTGGTCCAGCGCCGCGTACGCCTCGGACCGCCAGCCCCCCAGTGCCGCCGTCGGTGCTGCCATCGGACGTTCCTCCCGGCCGGGCCCACGCGTCCCGTCCGGCACCAAGCCTAGGAGAGGGCACCGACAGTGCCCGGTCGCGCAGGCCCCGGCGGGCAACGGAGGCGACATAGACTCCCACCATGACCATCCACCGCCCGTCCGCCGGCCAGCTGGACGCCCGATCCCCGCTCGTCCTCGACACCCATGACCTGGGGCGCCGCGCCGGGGCCCTTCGCGAGGTCCACCAGTCCGTCCCCGCCCCCGAGGGCATCGGCAACGCTGTCATCGGGATCCCGGCGGACTCCCCGATCGACCTGGACCTGCGGATGGAATCGGTCAGCGAGGGCGTGCTCGTCAGCGGACTGGCCGTCGTCCGGCTCGAGGGGGAGTGCTCGCGGTGCCTGATCCCGCTGGCGGAGGCCCTCGACGTCGACATCCAGGAGCTCTTCGTCTACGAGGACCAGAGCGTGGCCGACGACGACGAGGACCTGGCCCGGATGCAGGGGGAGCTGCTCGACCTCGAGCCGGTCCTGCGCGACGCCGTCGTGCTCGACCTGCCGTTCACCCCGCTGTGCCGGGAGGACTGCGCCGGGCTCTGCCCCGAGTGCGGCGCGAACCTCAACGACGAACCCGACCACACCCACGGTCCCGCGGTCGACGCCCGTTGGGGTGCGCTGAGCAGCTGGGAGACCGAGGCCGACGACGACGCTGTCGAGGACGCTGCGCCGGCCGAAAACTGACCGTCCGAGGCCGCCGTTTGCACGCTGCGGCCGCCGGAGCCTATAGTTTTCACTTGCGTCTGCACGCGACCGGATGGCGTGCGGGCACCCGAAGACTAGAAGGAGAGACCCGTGGCAGTTCCCAAGCGGAAGATGTCCCGCTCCAACACGCGGAATCGTCGTTCCCAGTGGAAGGCCGCCGTGCCGACCCTGGTCACCTGCGCCAACCCGGCCTGCCGTGCGAAGCACCTGCCTCACACCGCCTGCCCCGAGTGCGGCCAGTACGGCCCGCGCGGTGAGCGCCGTCAGGTCCTGGACGCCTGATCGTGACCGGCGGTGTAGTACCCGCCTCCACAGCCGAACAGCTTCTCGATGAGCTGGGGGTCAGACCCGACCCCCAGCTTTTTGAGTTGGCCCTGACCCATCGGTCGTACGCGTACGAACACGGCCGGATCCCGACGAACGAGCGGCTCGAATTCCTGGGGGATTCCGTGCTGGGCGTGGTCGTGACCGAGCACATCTTCACGACGTACCCCGACCTGGCCGAGGGGCGACTGGCGAAGCTGCGCGCGGCCGTCGTGTCCACCCAGGCGCTCGCCCGGGTGGCCCGTACGCTCGGCGTCGGTGACCTGCTGCGCCTCGGGCGCGGCGAGCTGACCACCGGCGGCCGGGACAAGGACTCGCTGCTCGCCGACGCGATGGAGGCGATCATCGGGGCGGTCCACGTCCAGTACGGCATCGACGGTGCCCGGACGTTCGTCCATCACGTCCTCGACGACCTGATCGCCGAGGCGGCGGAGATGGGCGCCGGGCTCGACTGGAAGACGTCGCTGCAGGAGATCGCTTCCGACCTCGGGTCGGACTCGCCGAGCTACGAGGTGACCTCGGCCGGTCCCGACCATGACAAGCGGTTCACCGCGCACGTCCTGGTGGGGGAGCGGCTGTTCGGCCCCGGCATCGGCCGGTCGAAGAAGTACGCCGAGCAGGAAGCCGCCGAGACGGCCTACCGGGCCCTCCACGCCGAACGTGTGGCGGCCGGGTCGGGCGCGGACGCCGCCCCCGGACCGGTGGATCCTGCGGCCCCGGCCGCCGACGGTGCCTGAACTCCCCGAGGTCGAGGTCGTCCGGCGCGGGCTCGCGCCGCAGCTGCTCGGCCGTACGCTCGCCGCGGTGGAGGTGCTCCATCCCCGGCCGGTGCGTCGTCACCTCGCCGGCCCGGAGGACTTCGCCGCCCGGCTGGTGGGGCGTACGTTCCTCGAGCCGGTTCGCCGCGGTAAGTACCTGTGGCTGCCGCTCGACTCCGGCGAGGCGGTCCTCACCCATCTGGGGATGAGCGGCCAGTTCCGGGTCGACACCCCGGGCTCGCCCGACCAGCGTCACGTCCGGGTCCGGTTCGGCTTCGAGGACGACGGGCCGGAGGTCCGGTTCTGCGACCAGCGGATGTTCGGTGGACTGCTGGTCAGCGAGGCCGACGGCGGGGTCCCGCCCGAGATCGCCCACATCGCCCCCGACCCGTTCGAGGCGGCGTACGACCCCGAAGCGGTGGTGCGGGCGATCCGCCGGCGCCGGACCGGCATCAAGCGCGCCCTGCTGGACCAGACCGTCGTCTCGGGCATCGGCAACATCTACGCCGACGAGTCGCTCTGGCTCGCCAGGGTGCACCACGCCCAGGCGACCGACCACATGACCGCCCCCCGGGTTCGCGAACTGCTCGACGCAGTGCGTAGGATCATGGGGCGAGCACTCGACCAGGGCGGGACGTCGTTCGACAGCCTGTACGTCAACGTCAACGGGGAGAGCGGCTACTTCGACCGCTCCCTCAACGCGTACGGCCAGGAGGACCTGCCCTGCCCGCGGTGCGGCACCCCTATCCGCAGGGAGGCGTTCATGAATCGCTCCTCGTTCCGCTGCCCCCGTTGTCAGCGGCTGCCCCAGCATCGTCGCTGACCCTCACGGTCCGTCCGCACGGACCTCTCCCCATCGTCGACCGATAGGCCAGTACCACCGTGACCACCACACCGCCCGCACCTGCAGCATCCGGAGCCCGGAACAAGTCGTTCTGGGCCAAGTACGGGTACACCATCAGGCAATTCTTCAAGTTCGGTGTCGTCGGCGGTTCCGGGGTGCTGGTCAATCTGCTCGTGGTGATCGTCTGCAAGAAGATCTACCCCCACTACGAGATGCCGCTGTTCAGCCTGTTCGGCACCCGGTGGAGCATCCGTCTCTACCACCTGTACGCGACCGTGGCCTTCCTCGTCGCGAACACCTGGAACTACCAGCTGAACCGGATGTGGACCTTCCGGTCCCGGCATCACGGGGGTTGGTGGCGCGGCTTCTTCCCGTTCCTCGCCGCCGGCCTGGCCGCCTTCGTGGTCAACGTGATCGTGCAGACGCTGCTGATCAACCCGACCTCGCCCGTCGCGCTGCCGCGTGACGTGTTCGACGACTCCAACGGTTTCCGGACCCTGCTCTACTGGGCCACCCTGATCGGCACCCTGGTGGCCACCCCGTTCAACTTCGTGCTGAGCAAGCTGTGGGTGTTCGCCGGTGTCCGGGCCAAGAACGTCCGGGCCAAGGGGTCCGACGAGGCCGGCGAGTGACCGCGGCCGGGTAGTCTGACCTTGTCGGTGCTCGTCGGAGCGCCGATCTCCGCGCGGGCGGCGGACGTCCTCGGAACACCACACCGGGGGCTTGACCAGCACGCCGCGGCCTGACAGTACGGGGAGGCACTGCCATGGGAATCGTCGTCGTCGCGGTGGTCGTGGCACTCGTCCTGGCCGTGGTGATCGCCGGCATCGTCGTGGTGGGGATGCGGGGCGGACTGCCGGAAGTCTCCGAGAAGGCCCCCGACATCGCCGGTGGTTTCGAATGGGCCGCCCGCCAGCTGAGTGGCGAGGCCGAGCCCTCTGCACGGATGGTGGGCTTCGAACGCGCCGTCGCACGGCGGCACGGGGCCGATGACGCCACCGGACCGCAGGCCGCCCAGCCGCGCCCCGCGACCGCGCCGGAGCGGATCCCGGGGGCCGCGGACACCGCCTTCGGCGCCCAGCCCGGCCCCGACCCCAGCACGCCAGCGCGCAGCAGTGACCTGCCTGCGACGGGCGACTTCGGCGCCTGACGCCCTCCCCGCCGCCCGGCACCCGGGACGGTCACCGGCACCATCGGAGCGGTCCGCGCCCCGTCGCATGACAAGATGGGGGCGTGTTCGTCCTCGCGATCCCCAGCGTGCTGGTCACGCCCATCATCGTCAGCATCGTCGTCGCACTCCTGCTGATCGCCGGCGTCATCGCCGTCGCGGCCTCGCAGAAGAAGCTCCCGCCGGGCTCCGATCGCCGCCAGGTCGGCCCCGGATCGGCCCCGTCGAGCGAGGGGGCCACCGGCGCGGTCGCCGTCGAGGAACGGCCCGCCGCGGAGGAGACCCCCGCCGGCCCGACCGCCCCGGAGGCGCCCGGGACCGGGGCCCCGGCCGTCGAGCCCCCGACCACCGCCGAGGCCCCGATCGAGCCGGTGATCACCACCCCCGAGGTCGAGATCCCGCTCGAGGTGCCCGAGCCGCCGCGCACCCGGATGGCCCGGCTGCGTGCCCGACTGGCCGGGTCGAACAATGCGCTCGCCCGCGGCCTGCTGATGCTGCTGTCCAGCGACAGGCTGGACGAGGAGACCTGGGAGGACTTCGAGGACACCCTGCTGACCTCCGACATGGGTGTCGGGCCCACCACCGAGCTGGTCGAGAAGCTCCGCACCCGGCTGCGCGTCGAGGGCATCTCCGAGCCGGCCGGGGCCGCCTCGGCCCTCCGCGAGGAACTCGTCGCGCTGGTCGACCCGACCCTCGACCGCGAGCTGCACGTCGACCGCCGGGGCGAGACCCCGGCGGTCGTGATGGTCGTCGGCGTCAACGGCACCGGCAAGACCACCACCTGCGGCAAGCTCGCCCGCGTCCTCGTCGCCGAGGACAAGGACGTCCTGCTCGGCGCCGCCGACACGTTCCGGGCCGCGGCGGCCGACCAGTTGGAGACCTGGGGCGGCCGGGTCGGCGTGCCCACCGTCCGCGGCGCGGAAGGGGCGGACCCTGCTTCGGTCGCCTTCGACGCGGTCAGCGCCGGCATCGAGCAGGAGGTCGACGTCGTGCTGGTCGACACCGCCGGCCGGCTGCACACCAAGACCGGCCTGATGGACGAGCTCGGCAAGATCAAGCGGGTGATCGAGAAGAAGGCACCGGTCGGCGAGGTGCTCCTCGTCCTGGACGCGACGACCGGCCAGAACGGCCTCACCCAGGCCCGGGTGTTCGCCCAGGAGATCGGCATCACCGGCATCGTGCTCACCAAGCTCGACGGCTCGGCCAAGGGTGGCATCGTGATCCAGGTCCAGCGCGAGCTCGGCGTCCCGGTCAAGCTGATCGGCCTGGGCGAGGGTGTCGACGACCTGGCCCCGTTCGACGCCGCGGCCTTCGTGGACGCCCTGTTGGAGCCGGCGCGCTCCTGACCGCTGCCGGGGCCGCGTGCCGGACGGCACGGGTGCGGGGTGGCTCCCGCGGGTGGGTATCCTGGGACGTCAGGTGGGCCGGTGTGCCGTCCCGTCCGTACGACCGGCCGTCCCCGGACCGCCCCTGACGACGACAACCGACCGACGACAACCGACCGAAGACCGACGCGCTGAGTGAACCCGAGGACCATCTTGTTCGACACCCTGCAGGACCGCCTGGCCGCGACCTTCAAGAACCTCCGCGGCAAAGGTCGGCTGACCGACGCCGACATCGACGCCACCGCCCGCGAGATCCGCATCGCGCTGCTCGAGGCCGACGTCAACCTCGCCGTGGTGAAGGAGTTCGTCAACGCGGTCAAGGTCCAGGCCCGCAACGCCGAGGTCTCCCAAGCGCTGAACCCCACCCAACAGATCGTCAAGATCGTCAACGAGGAGCTCACCGAGATCCTCGGGGGGCAGACCCGGACGGTCCGGTTCGCCAAGCAGCCGCCGACCGTGATCATGCTGGCCGGCCTCCAGGGCGCCGGCAAGACGACCCTGGCCGGCAAGCTGGCGAGGTGGCTCAAGCGTGAGGGCCACACCCCGCTGCTGGTCGCCGCCGACCTCCAGCGACCCAACGCGGTCAACCAGCTGCAGGTGGTCGGTGAGCGCGCGGGGGTGCACGTCTACGCGCCGCAGCCGGGCAACGGCGTCGGTGACCCGGTGCAGGTCGCCCGCGACTCCCTCGCGGAAGCGCGGCGCAAGCTGTACGACGTCGTCGTGGTCGACACCGCGGGCCGCCTCGGCATCGATGCCGAGATGATGCAGCAGGCCGCCGACATCCGGGCCGCGGTCCAGCCCGACGAGGTGCTCTTCGTCGTCGACGCGATGATCGGTCAGGACGCCGTCAACACGGCCAACGCCTTCCAGGAGGGCGTCGGCTTCGACGGGGTGGTACTCACCAAGCTGGACGGCGACGCCCGCGGTGGTGCGGCGCTGTCCATCCGTAAGGTCACCGGCAAGCCGATCATGTTCGCCTCCAACGGTGAGAAGCTGGAGGACTTCGACGTCTTCCACCCGGACCGGATGGCTTCGCGCATCCTCGGGATGGGTGACGTCCTCACCCTGATCGAGCAGGCCGAGCGGACCTTCGACGCGGAGCAGTCAGCGAAGGCCGCGGCGAAGCTGGCCGGATCCAAGGGCGGCAAGGAATTCGGCCTGCAGGACTTCCTGGACCAGATGAAGGCCGTCCGGAAGATGGGCCCGCTGTCCAAGGTCTTCGGCATGCTGCCCGGGATGGGCGAGCTGAAGAGCCAGATCGAGAACATCGACGAGAAGGAGATCGACCGCGTCGAGGCGATCATCCTGTCGATGACCCCGGCCGAGCGCAACGACGTGGGCATCCTCAACGGCTCGCGTCGTGCCCGGATCGCCAAGGGCTCGGGGGTCACCGTCACCGAGGTCAACAACCTGGTCAACCGCTTCGTCGAGGCCCGCAAGATGATGGCCTCGATGGCCGGTGGCGCGATGGGTGGCATGCCGGGGTTGCCCGGTCTGCCGGGCGCGCCGAAGGCCGCCAGGCAACAGCCCAAGAAGCAGCAGAAGAAGAAGGGGAACAAGGTCTCCGGCAACCCGGCCAAGCGGACCTCCGGCCCGGTCGCCGAACAGCCGGACGAGTCCGCGGCCTCGGCCTTCGGGGCCGGCGCGCCGGACGGCGCCGACCTGGAGCGGGCGATGAAGGACTTCAACCTCTCGCCCGAGCTGCAGAAGATGTTCGACCAGCAGCAGCGCCGGCACTGACCCGTCGAGCGGCTGACAGTGGCCGGTGGGTCCGCCAGACTGGGGCCGACCCAGGAGGTGCCATGACAGACCCCGACAAGGCCGTTCCCCGTCCGACCCCCGCCCACAGCCACGGCCTCGAGCCGTTCGTGCACTCCCACGACGGTGGGATCCCACACATCCACAACCATCGGCACGGCCGGGTGCCGGCCGACGACCTGTCGGCACCCGGCCCCGACCTGCACCTGCACGGCGTACTGCTGCCGGGGGACGAGCCGGTCGACCTGTGGATCAGCGAGGGGCGCTTCGTCGAGGGCCCGCTGTCAGGTGCCCGGACCGTCGCCCGTGACGTGTGGATCCTCCCCGGGCTGGTGGACGCCCACTGCCACGTCGGCCTCGACGCCCACGGGGCGGTCGACCACGGGACCTCCGAGCACCAGGCACTGGCAGACCGACAGGTCGGCACACTGCTGATCCGCGATGCCGGGTCGCCGGCCGACACCCACTGGATCGACGATCGCGAGGACCTGCCGCGGATCATCCGTGCCGGCCGACACATCGCCCGGCCGAAGCGCTACATCCGCAACTACGCCCAGGAGGTCGACCCGGAGGACCTGGTCGCGGCGGTGGAGCAGCAGGTGGCCGCCGGCGACGGCTGGGTCAAACTGGTGGGCGACTGGATCGACCGCGGCACCGGCGACCTCGCCCCGCTGTGGTCGCAGCCGGTCGCCGCCGAGGCGATCGCCCGCGCGCACCAGCTGGGGGCCCGGGTCACCGCGCACTGCTTCGCCGAGCAGTCGGTCGTGGATCTGGTGGAGAGCGGCATCGACGGCATCGAGCACGGCACCGGGATCACCGACGAGGTGGTCGACCTGATGGCCGAGAACCAGGTTGCACTGGTCCCGACGATGGTCAACCTGGAGACCTTCCCGGCCATCGCCGACGCCGGCGAGGCGAAATTCCCGCTGTACGCGGCACACATGCGTGACCTGCACGCCCGGCGCTTCGAGACGATCGGCAAGGCCAAGGAGGCAGGGGTGCCGATCTATGCCGGCACCGACGCCGGCGGCAGTCTTCCGCACGGGTTGATCGGCCACGAGATCGAGCTGCTGGCCAAGGTCGGCGGCCTGGAGTGGGCGCTCGGTGCGGCGTCCTGGCGCGGCCGGGCCTGGCTCGAGGTGCCCGGCGTGGAGCCGGGCGCCTCCGCCGACGTCGTGGTCTACGACACCGACCCGCGGCGCGACCCGGGCGCGGTCCGCCACCCCCGCCTCGTCGTGCTGCGGGGTCGTGTCCACCCGGGCGACCGGGACGCCTGAGCACGTACGTGCCGCGGATTTCCCCGGGCCCGTCGATCCGTGGCACAATGACGGTTGCATCTGTGTGCTCGGGTCCCTCTCATGCCGAGGCGCACGGATCCACCCGGGCCGCGGAGCCGGTGTCCCCACGCCGATCCTCGTCCCATCCGACATCCCCGGGGCGTTCCGGGACATTCGTACAGGAGTATCCACACACGTGGCTGTCAAGATTCGACTGAAGCGGCTCGGCAAGATCCGCACCCCGCACTACCGCGTCGTCATCATGGACTCGCGTTCCAAGCGTGATGGTCGCGCCATCGAGGAGATCGGGCAGTACCACCCGAAGAACGATCCCTCGATCATCGAGATCAACTCCGAGCGCGCCCAGTACTGGCTCGGTGTGGGTGCCCAGCCGACCGAGGCCGTCGTGGCGCTGCTCAAGCGCACCGGCGACTGGCAGCAGTTCACCGGCGACACCTCCGTGCCGTCCGGCGTGACCCCGCAGGCCGAGCGCCCCGACAAGACCGCGATCTTCAACGCCCAGCTGGCCGACGCCAAGGGCGAGCCGATGGTCGAGGCCTTCGCGGCCAAGAAGGCCGAGGCCAAGGAGGCCCCCGCGACCTCCGAGGACGAGGCCGCCGACGAGGCCGAGGTCTGATCGTGCTCGCCGAGGCCCTCGAACACCTGGTCCGGGGCATCGTGCCGCATCCCGACGATGTCCACGTCAAGGACAAGAACCTTCGTCGTGGACGACTGCTCGAGGTGTCCGTGCACCCCGATGACATCGGCAAGGTGATCGGGCGCCGCGGGCGCACCGCCACCGCGCTGCGTACCGTGGTCGGCGCCCTGGCCGGACGTGAGTCCGTCCGCGTCGACTTCGCCGACATCGATCGCCCCCGGGGGAACGGCCGCCGCTGACGGCGGTCGCGTCCCGGGACGACGACACCCGTGCCCCGCAGTCTGCCGGCTGCGGGGCACGACCATTCCCAGGCCCGAGAGGAACCCATGAGCGACAGCACCACCGTCGTGGTCGGCAGGATCGGCAAGCCCCACGGCATCCGCGGGGAGGTGACCGTCGAGGTGCGGACCGACGAACCCGAGCGCCGGTTCGCGGCCGGTGAGCGGCTGGTGGTCGAGGGCACCGGGCGTACGCTCACCGTCGTGACGACGCACTGGCACCAGGGCCGGCTGCTGGTGCGGTTCGAGGAACTGCCCGACCGGACCGCCGTCGAGACGGCCCGCGGCTGGTTGCTCACCTCCGAGGTGGACCCGGCGGAACTGCCCGAGGAGGAGGACTCCTACTACGACCGGCAGTTGGTCGGCCTGCAGGTGCTCACCGCGGCGGGCGAACCGGCCGGCACGGTCGGGTTCGTCGTGCACCTGCCCGCCCAGGACGTGCTGGAGATCACGACCCCGGAGGGGACCCGGCTGGTGCCGTTCGTCGCCGCGCTCGTCCCCGAGGTCGACCTGGCCACGGGGACGCTGACCCTGGCCGACGTGCCGGGTCTGCTCGCCGACCTGGAGACCGAGGACGGTGCCGCCGATGCATGAGCCACCGGTGCAGAGTGAACCGACCCAGCGGATCGACGTGGTGTCGATCTTCCCCGAGTACTTCGCCCCGCTGCGGCTGTCCCTGGTCGGCAAGGCGGTGGCGTCCGGCCTGTTGGCGGTCGGCGTGCACGACCTGCGCGACTGGACCCACGACCGGCACCGTACCGTCGACGACACCCCGTACGGCGGGGGAGCGGGGATGGTGATGAAACCCGAGCCGTGGGGCGAGGCGTTCGATGCGCTGGTGGACCCGCAGGCGCCGCCGGTGCTGGTCGTGCCCACCCCCTCGGGGGTGCCGTTCACCCAGGCGCTGGCCCAGGAATGGTCCCGGGAGCCACGCCTGCTCTTCGCCTGCGGCCGCTATGAGGGCATCGACGCCCGGGTGACGGACTACGCCCGGACCCTCATGCCGGTGCGCGAGGTCAGCCTCGGCGACTACGTGCTCAACGGCGGCGAGGTCGCCGTGCTGGCGATGATCGAGGCCGTGGTGCGGCTGATCCCCGGGGTGATCGGCAACCCCGACAGCCTCGTGGAGGAGTCGTACGCCGAGGGCCAGGACGGCCTGCTGGAGTACCCGGTCTACACCAAGCCGTCGAGCTGGCGCGGACTCGACGTCCCCGCCGTGCTGCTGTCCGGGGACCACGGACGGGTGGACGACTGGCGCCGGGAACAGTCCCTGGAACGCACCCGCCGGCGCCGCCCCGACCTGCTGCCCGGAGCCGGTCCCGGCACTCCGGCCTGAGCCCGCGGACGCGCCCATCCGGCGCGACCGCTGGTGCGGTCCGACCGGCGGCACGACGCCCGGTCCCGAGGGCCGGTGGTGGGCCCAGGTCACCAACTCGATCACAGTTTTGGCCCTGCCTCGCCCCGGGGTCAGTGGGGTGCTCTATGGTATTGGCCGTGGCGACAGCAACTCTCACAACCAAGCAGCGAGCAGCGCGCTCCACAGTGGTGTGGAAGGCAGTGATGGCAATCACGGGCCTCATCATGGTGGGCTTCCTGCTCTTTCACATGTACGGCAACCTGAAGCTCTTTGCGGGCCAGGAAGCCTATGACCTGTACGCAGAGCATCTGCGCACCATGCTCGAGCCGATCCTGGCCCACCGCGGTTTCCTCTGGATGTTCCGGGTCTTCATGCTCGCAGCGGTCGTGCTGCACATCGTGTCCGCGGCCGTGGTGACCCGTAAGTCACTGGCTGCCGTCGGCGGCACCGGCAAGCGTTACGAGTCGGGCAAGAACCGGAGTGGCATGCAGCGCACCTACGCATCGCGGACGATGCGTTGGGGCGGCATCATCATCTTCCTGTTCGTGGTGGCGCACATCCTGCACTTCACCGCGACGAAGCTGCGGACCGAGGCCATCATGCAGTCCTCGCCGTACGCTCGCGTCGTGGCCGGCTTCGAGCAGTGGTGGGTCTGGCTCTTCTACGTGATCGCCCTGACCGCGGTGCTGCTGCACCTGCGCCACGGCATCTGGAGCGCCTTCACCACCATCGGCCTGCACATTGGCCCGTCGGCCCGGTACAACCTGAACGCGCTGGCGTGGATCGTGGCCGGCGTCCTGTGGGTCGGCTTCCTGGCCCCGGTCACCTGGATCCTGATCGCGCAGCCGCCGATCCCGACCGTGACCGCCTGAGGAGGACGACATGACCACGACCACTCCTGAGTCCCTCTGGCTCGAGGGCAACGACATCCATGACACCAAGGCGCCGCTGGACAGCCCCATCGACAAGATGTGGGACCAGCGGAAGTTCAACGCCAAGCTGGTGAACCCGTCCAACCGCCGCAAGATGCACATCATCATCGTCGGCACCGGCCTGGCGGGCGGCGCCGCTGCCGCCTCGCTGGGCGAGATGGGCTACAACGTCCTCAACTTCTGCTACCAGGACAGCCCCCGGCGCGCGCACTCCATCGCCGCGCAGGGTGGCATCAACGCTGCGAAGAACTACCGCAACGACGGTGACTCCACCTACCGGCTCTTCTACGACACCGTCAAGGGCGGCGACTACCGCGCCCGGGAGACGAACTGCTACCGGCTCTCTCAGGTGTCGGCCAACATCATCGACCAGTGCGTCGCGCAGGGCGTGCCCTTCGCCCGCGAGTACGGCGGTCTGCTCGACAACCGCTCGTTCGGCGGCGTGCAGGTGTCCCGTACGTTCTACGCCCGCGGCCAGACGGGCCAGCAGCTGCTGATCGGCGCCTACCAGGCGCTGGAGCGCCAGGTCGCCGCCGGTTCCGTGACGATGTACGCACGTCACGAGATGCAGGACGTCATCGTCGCCGACGGCCGCGCCCGCGGCATCGTCGTGCGCAACATGATGACCGGCGCGATCGAGACCTACTACGCCGACGTGGTCATCCTGGCCACCGGTGGCTACGGCAACGTCTTCTTCCTGTCGACGAACGCCATGGGTTCCAACGTGACCGCCGCCTGGCGTGCCCACAAGCGCGGGGCCTACTTCGGCAACCCCTGCTACACGCAGATCCACCCGACCTGCATCCCGCAGCACGGTGACTACCAGTCGAAGCTGACGCTGATGTCGGAGTCGCTGCGCAACGACGGTCGCATCTGGGTGCCGAAGAAGATCGAGGACTGCGAGAAGGATCCGCGCCAGATCGCCGAGGAGGACCGCGACTACTACCTGGAGCGGATCTACCCGTCGTTCGGCAACCTGGTCCCGCGTGACATCGCCTCGCGCCAGGCCAAGTACCGCTGTGACGAGGGCCGCGGCGTCGGCCCGGCGATCGAGGAGGTGGACCAGCAGACCGGTGAGAAGGTCGTCCGCCGCCGCGGTGTCTACCTCGACTTCAGCGAGGCCATCGAGCGGATGGGCCGCAAGACCGTCGAGGCCAAGTACGGCAACCTCTTCGACATGTACGCCCAGATCACCGGCGAGAACCCGTACGAGACGCCGATGCGGATCTACCCCGCCGTCCACTACACCATGGGCGGCCTCTGGGTGGACTACGACCTGGAGTCCTCGATCCCGGGCCTGTTCTGCGCCGGCGAGGCGAACTTCTCCGACCAGGGCGCCAACCGCCTCGGTGCGTCCGCGCTGATGCAGGGTCTGGCCGACGGTTACTTCGTGCTGCCGACGACCATCCCGAACTACCTCGCCGCGGCGCCGTTCGCCCCGATCGACGACTCGCACCCGGCGGCCCAGGAGGCCATTGCGGCGGTCAAGGAGCGCACCGAGAAGCTGCTCTCCATCCAGGGTTCCCACACGGTCGACAGCATCCACAAGGAGCTCGGCCACATCATGTGGGAGTACTGCGGCATGGAGCGCACCGAGCAGGGCCTGATCACGGCCATCGGCCTGATCCGCGACCTGAAGGCGGACTTCTGGCAGAACGTGAAGGTCACCGGCGAGGGTGCCGGCCTCAACCAGGCGCTCGAGCGCGCCCTGCGGGTGGCCGACTTCATCGAGCTCGGCGAGCTGATGTGCATCGACGCCCTGCAGCGTCGGGAGTCGTGTGGTGGCCACTTCCGTGCCGAGTCGAAGACCGAGGACGGCGAGGCGCTGCGCCACGACGACCAGTTCCTCTACGTCTCGGCATGGGAGGCTGCAGGTCGGGACGGCAAGCCCGTCCTGCACCGTGAGCAGCTGGTCTACAACAACATCGAGCTGAAGACACGGAGCTACAAGTGAACGTCACGTTGCGCGTTTGGCGCCAGAAGGATGCCCGCAGCAAGGGCAAGATGGTCGACTACAAGCTGCAGGACATCGACGAGCACATGTCGTTCCTCGAGATGCTCGACGTTCTCAACGAGCAGCTCACGGCGAACGGTGAGGAGCCGGTGGCCTTCGACTCCGACTGCCGCGAGGGTATCTGCGGGATGTGCGGCGTCGTGATCAACGGCATCCCGCACGGACGTGGCCAGACCACCTACCAGACCACCACCTGCCAGCTCCACATGCGGGAGTTCAAGGACGGCGACGTCATCGACGTCGAGCCGTGGCGGGCCACGGCCTTCCCGGTGATCAAGGACCTGGTCGTCGACCGCACCGCGTTCGATCGCATCATCCAGGCCGGCGGCTTCATCTCCGCACCGACCGGGACCGCCCCGGAGGCCCACTCCACCCCGGTCCCGAAGGCCGATGCCGACCGCGCGTTCGACGCGGCCACCTGCATCGGGTGTGGTGCCTGTGTCGCCGCCTGCCCCAACGGCTCGGCGATGCTGTTCACCGCGGCCAAGATCACCCACCTGGGCTCCCTCCCGCAGGGCCAGCCGGAGCGTCGCTCCCGCGCGCTCGGCATGGTCGCCCAGCATGACGCCGAGGGCTTCGGCAACTGCACCAACATCGGTGAGTGCAGCGCCGTCTGCCCGAAGGGCATCCCGCTGCAGTTCATCTCCCGTCTGAACCGCGACCTCTGGGGCGCGCTCTCGACGGTGGACGGCAAGCACCTGGGCTGACCCACCGGTCACCCCCGCACCGGCCCTCGCCCGCTTTCCCGCGGGGCGGGGGCCGGTGGCGTCTACTGTGGTCGCATGCGTATCGCTCTGGCCCAGGTGACCTCCGGTCCGGACCCGTCGGCCAACCTCGCCATGGTCGAGGAGTGGACGGTGCGGGCAGCGGCCGACGGCGCCGACCTGGTCGTGTTCCCGGAGGCGACGATGAAGGCCTTCGGCCAGTCGCTGCGGGGGGTCGCCGAGGAACTCGACGGGCCGTGGGCCCGTCAGGTGGCGGCCTGCGCCGACCGCGCGGACGTCGTGGTGATGGCGGGCATGTTCACCCCGGGTGAGCCCGGGCCGGGCGGCCCCGGCGGTCCGGACGACCCCGAGGCCCGGGCCAGGGTCCGCAACACCCTGCTGGTCACCGGCCGGGGCATCCACGACGGCTACGACAAGGTGCACCTCTTCGACGCGTTCGGCTTCCGGGAGTCGAGGACCGTCGCACCCGGTGACGCGCCGTGCCTGGTCAGCGTGCCCTCCCGGGACGGGGGAGGCGCCCTGGTCGGGCTGTCGATCTGCTACGACGTACGGTTCCCCGCGCTCTACACGGCCCTCGCGGCGGCCGGCGCGACCGTCCACGTGGTACCCGCCTCCTGGCAGGACGGGCCGGGCAAGCTGGAGCAGTGGCGCCTGGCCTGCCGTGCCAGGGCCCTCGACACCACCAGTTGGGTGCTCGCCTGCGGGCAGGCGGTGCCGGCCGGCGCGACCCCGGGGGTCTCCACCGGGGCCCCGACCGGTGTCGGGCACTCGATGGTCGTCGACCCCAGCGGCCAGGTCGTCGCCGAGCTCGGTGCGATGACCGACCTGCTGGTCGTCGAGATCGACCCGGACCGGGCACTGCGGGCCCGCACCGAACTGCCGGTGCTGGCGAACCGGGTCCTCGACCTGCCCCGCGTCCGCCGCCTCGCCTGACGACGGCCCGGGCTCGTCCGGGCGAGGGTCGCCCGGATCGGGATTTGAGGCGGATCGTCGATCTGTGGCAGAATACTCAGCTGTTGCCCGTACGCTCATGACTCCTGCCACAGGGGGATCGTTCGTGACGTGGGGGTCGTCATCCATCCTGACTGCAAGGTGGCCTGTGGCACCGGCGAGGACAACACCATGAGCAAGCTGATCGCTGCGGTCGACGCCGCATCCCTCCGCGACGACGTCCCGGACTTCCGTCCCGGCGATTCCGTCAAGGTCCACGTCAAGGTCGTCGAGGGCAACCGCTCCCGCGTCCAGGTCTTCGCCGGCGTCGTGATCGCCCGCGCCGGTGGCGGTCTCCAGGAGACCTTCACCGTCCGCAAGGTGAGCTTCGGCGTGGGCGTGGAGCGTACGTTCCCCGTGCACAGCCCGATCATCGACAAGATCGAGGTCGACCGGCGCGGCGATGTCCGTCGTGCCAAGCTCTACTACCTGCGTGATCGTCGCGGCAAGGCCGCCAAGATCAAGGAGAAGCGCTTCAACTGACGCGTCGCTTCGGAGATTCCGATCCCGGGCGTACGATCGCGATGACCTCTCGTGTGCGCCCGGGAAAGGAAACCGACCACCGTGGACACATCCCGGGAATTCCCCCCCACCACGGGGCAGCGGATCTGGCGGGCCGTCAAGGAAGCCTTCATCATCCTGGTGGGGGCCGTGGTCGTCTCCTCGGTCCTCCAGCACTTCGTGGGGCAGATGTTCATCATCCCGTCGGGATCGATGGAGCACACCCTGGAGGTCGGTGACCGGGTCATCGCCGAGAAGATCTCCCACGTCGAGCGGGGCGACATCGTCGTCTTCCGCGACTCCGGTGGCTGGCTCGGACCCACCCCGATGGTTAAGCGCGGCCCGGTGGGCCAGGCGCTCGAGTTTGTCGGCGTGCTGCCGGACACCTCCCAGAACTACCTGATCAAGCGGGTCATCGGCATGCCCGGCGACACCGTGACCTGTTGCGACTCCGTCGGCCACCTCACCGTGAACGGCCGCTCGATCGACGAGAAGGCTTACCTCTACCGCTCGGAGTCCGGCGAACAGGTCGCCCCCTCCGACATCCGCTTCACCGTCGTCGTCCCCGCCGGACGGATCTTCGTGATGGGCGACCACCGCAACGCCAGCGCCGACTCGCGCTGTCACCTGGCCGACGAGGTGCCCGGTGAGCCGCAGGGCGCCGATGCGTTCGTCCCCCTCACCGACGTGGCAGGGGTGGGGTGGGCCGTCTTCGCGCCCTTCAACCGCACCACCCTGCTGCAGAAGTCTGCCGACCTCGCTGCCGCCCCGGCAGCCACCACAGCCGCACCGCTCCAGGCATCGATCCAACCCGCCGGCGTCACCTGCTGATGAACCCCACCGCGGACGCCGCGCCCGACCTGTACGCGTACGAGCGTGCCCTCGTCACCCGCGGGCTCGGCCCGGTCGCCGGTGCCGACGAGGCGGGACGCGGGGCCTGCGCCGGCCCCTTGGTCGCCGCGGCGGTCATCCTCGACGACGCCTCCGGAGCCGAGATCCCCGGACTGCGCGACTCCAAGCTGATGACGCCGCACCAGCGCGACGTGGCGTACGACCTGATCCGGGAGCGCGCCCTGGCCTGGGCGGTCGTGGAGATCCCGTCGAGTGAGTGCGACCGCCGCGGGATCCAGCCGTCCAACCTGGAGGCGCTGCGCCGGGCCCTGCTCCGCCTCGACGTGCCGGCCCACTACTGCCTCACCGACGGGTTCGCCGTCGACGGCCTCGGGGTCCCCGGCCTGGCACTGTGGAAGGGGGACCGGGTGGCGGCCTGCGTCGCCGCCGCCTCGGTGCTGGCCAAGGTCAGTCGGGACCGGGTGATGGTGGCGATGGCCGAGGAGTACCCGGGCTACGGCTTCGCCCAGCACAAGGGGTATGCGACCCGCGCCCACCAGGAGGCCCTCGAGGAGCTCGGGCCGTGTCCCCAGCACCGGATGCGCTATGACAACGTGATCCGCGCGGCTAGGCTGGCTGCGAGATGAGCACCGAGGACCTGGAACAGTACGAGAGCGACCTCGAACTGCAGTTGTACAAGGAGTACAAGGCAGTCGTCGAGATCTTCACCTACGCCGTGGAGACGGAGCGCCGGTTCTACCTGTGCAATGCCGTGGATCTGAAGGTGCGCACCGAGGGCGGTGACGTCTACTACGAGGTGTCGATGGCCGACGCCTGGGTGTGGGACATGTACCGCCCCGCCCGCTTCGTCAAGAGCGCCAAGGTGCTGACCTTCCGGGACGTCTCGATCGAGGAGATCGACCACTCCGACCTCAGCGTCCCGCGGCCCTGAGCCGCGGACCCGGCCCGTTCGGGCCGGTGCTGTCCACAGCCGTCACCGCTCCGACCGAACTGTCCACAGCCTCCGTCGGGTGCAGCCCACCGGAGCCGGTCGCGGATCACCCTCCCGCCGGAGGTGGTCGGCATGGATCAGCAACGTACGGAGCGGCGGCGCGCCCTGGCCGTCGCCGGGGAGGACCTGGCGGTCGAGGTGCTGGAGGACGCCGGGCTGGTCGTCCTGGCGCGGAACTGGCGGTGCCGGGCGGGTGAGGTCGACGTGTTCGCCGTCGAGACGTCCGCGGAGGGCGCCGTCCTCGTCGCCTGTGAGGTGAAGACCAGGGTCGGCTATGACTTCGGCGACCCCCTCGAGGCGATCACGCCGCTCAAGGTGGCCAGGATGCGGGCGGTCACCCGCGTCTTCCTCGCCGAACAGCACCACGGGTACGCGCGGATCCGGTTCGATGCGATCGGGATCGTGATCACCGGCGACCGGCCGGCGCGGATCACCCACGTGGTGGGTGTCGGATGACGCCCCGGCGCGAGGTCGCGACGGAGGCGTCCGTCACCGAACTGGCGGTCCGCACCGACGTCAGCCTGCCGCCCGATCGGGCGCCGGTACGTCCGCGCACGGCCACGGCGCGCTCGATCGCCCTGCTCGGCATGGACGGCCAGGAGATCGAGGTGGAGGCGATGATCGCCCCCGGGCTGCCGCGGACCGTCCTGGTCGGGCTCCCGGACGCGGCGGTCTACGAGGCGAGGGACCGCTGCCGGGCGGCGGTGGCGGCGACCGGCCTGGAGTGGCCACGTACGGCGCTGACCATCAACCTCACCCCCGCGAGCCTACCCAAGGCCGGCTCGCAGTACGACATCGCCATCGCTGCCGCGGTGCTGGCGGCGGCCGGGGCGGTACCCGAGGATGCTGTCCGGCAGGTCGTCCTGCTGGGTGAGCTGGGACTCGACGGACGGGTCCGCCGGATCCGCGGCGTCCTGCCTGCGGTCCTCGCCGCGAAGGCACACGGCTATCGCTCGGTGGTCGTCCCCGCGGGGCAGCGTACCGAGGCCGCACTGGTCGAGGGCATGGAGGTGCACACCGTGGCGACCCTCCGGGAGCTGGTGTCGTTCCTGCGGGGCGACGACCCGACCCTCCTTCGTCCGCTGCGGCGGAGCCACGCAGCGGAGGACCCGGACAGCTACGACCACGAGGACCCCGGTGCGGATGCCAGTGAGGATGCCCCGCTCGACTTCGCCGACGTCGTCGGCCAGGGCGAGGCACTGCTGGCGGCGGAGGTGGCCGCCGCGGGCCGACATCATCTGGCCCTCTTCGGGCCGGCCGGCGTGGGCAAGACGTTGATCGGCACCCGCCTCCCCGGGATCCTGCCGGAGCTGTCGGTGACCGAGGCCCTGGAGGCGGCTGCGGTGGCCTCGCTGATCGGCGAGCCGGTCAGCGCATTGCGGCGCCGACCGCCGCTGTCGGCCCCGCATCATGCCTGCAGCATCGCGGCCATGGTCGGTGGTGGCAGCAAGCTCGCCCGCCCGGGCGCGGTGTCCCGGGCGCACGCGGGGATCCTGTTCCTGGACGAGGCCGCCGAGTTCGCGCCGACTGTCCTGGATGCCCTGCGGACCCCGCTGGAGTCCGGCGAGGTCGTCCTGTCGAGGTCACACGGCGAGGTGCGCTATCCGGCGCGGTTCCAGCTCGTGATGGCGGCCAACCCGTGTCCGTGCGGCAACCACGGCGTGTCGGGGAAGGTCTGCACCTGCTCGCCCAGCATCGTCCATCGCTACCGGGGCAGGATCTCCGGTCCTCTGCGTGACCGCATCGACATCACCGTGATGATGAAGCACCCGGCGTCCGCCTACCTGGCCCTCGGCGCCCGGCTCCCGACGCCTGAGCCCTCCGCGGCGATCGCCGCGCGGGTCGCCCTCGCCCGCGACCGCCAGCAGCGGCGGCTGGCCGGGAGCGGATGGACCACCAACGGCGCCGTTTCCGGGTCCTACCTGCGCAACCATCTCCCCTTGCCCAGGTCCACCGATCTGCTCGAGACGGCCATCCTCGAGGGCAAGCTCAGCAACCGTGGGGTCGAACGGACCCTGCGGCTTGCCTGGACGCTGGCGGACCTGGACGGACACGACGTCCCCACCGCGGAGAACGTGAACCTGGCGCTGGCCTTGCGTCGGGGCGAGACCCACCTGCTGCCCGGAGGACGTCTATGAGCACCGCCGATCCGCGCTGGACGGCCGAGCGCCGGGCCCGACTCGCCCTGGCCCACGTCGCGGAGCCGGGGGACCCGGGCATGTGGCGCAGCGTCGCGACCGTTGGGGCCCAGGCCGCCTGGTCGGAGCTCCGGACGCCGGGCTCGCGCAGTAGATGGGCACCGCGGGCGGTGCTGTTCGACCTCGAGGCAGCGATCCTGCGCACCGAACGCACCGGGTCACGATTCGTCATCCCGGGTGATCCGGAGTGGCCCGAACAGCTGGGCGTGCTCGCCTCCTGTGAGGCGGTCCAGGAACGGATGGGCGTCCCGGTGGGCCTGTGGGTCCGGGGAACGGGCAATCTGGCGGAACTCGCCCGGTGCTCCGTCGCGATCGTCGGGGCCCGGGCCTCGACCTCGTACGGCGAGCACGTGGCGCTGGAGCTGTCCCATGAACTCGTCGTGGCGGGAGCCCCGGTGATCTCCGGGGCGGCGTACGGGATCGATGCGGCGGCCCATCGCGGCGCCCTGGCGGTGCGTGAGGGCAGCCTCGAGGCGGTCACGGCCGCCGTGCTCGCCTGCGGCATCGACCAGGTCTATCCGGCGGCCCACACCGGGCTGTTGGACGCCATCACCGCTCGGGGGCTCCTGGTCACCGAACTGGCGCCGGGCGAGCATCCGACCCGGTTGCGGTTCCTGAGCCGAAACCGGCTGATCGCCGCCCTGTCGCGGGGAACCGTCATCGTCGAGGCCGCCTTCCGCTCCGGCGCCCGCAACACCGTGACCTGGGCATCGGTGTGCGGGCGCCCGGTGATGGCGGTCCCCGGCCCGGTGAATTCCACACTGTCCGCAACGCCCAACCGGCTGCTCCGCGATCACGAGGCGGAGCTGGTGTCAAGCCACCACGACATCATGGCGATCGTGTCGCCGATGGGCCAGGACACCCTGATCGGGCACCAGGAGCCCGCGACGCCGGTGGACCTGCTGGGGGAGGCGGAGACGATCGTACTGGAGGCACTGCCGGCGCGCGGGGCGGCGGGGGTGGACGAGCTGTCGGTCAGGGCTGCCCTGCCCGTCCGGCAGTGTCTGGTCGAGCTCGAGTCGTTGGCCGCCAAGGGGCTGGCCTGGGAGCGGGAGCCGGGGCTGTGGCAGCTGACCCACCGGCACCTGGCTCGACGGGCGTGAGTGCGCCGGCACCCGGCGTCCGGCGTCGATCGTCCCTCGGCAGGACCGGCGATGCCCCTGCCGCGGGGGGCGGCAGGGGCATCGGCGTGGTGAGGGAGGGACCCGGGTCTGCTCCGCGGGCACCGGCCTACCTGCCGCCAGGCGATGGACAGGTCGGTGTCGTGCGGAGTCCGGCGCTGTGCATCGGCGCCGGATGTGGAGCGGGTCCGGTCAGGACGTCAGAGGACGTCGGTGTATTCGGGATGCAGGTCCACGAAGCGCTTGGCGAAGGGGCACTTGGGATCGACGACGAGGCCGCGGGTACGGGCGTCGTCGAAGGCGAAGCGGGTGAGCCGGCGGGCGATTCCCCTGCCCCGGAAGTCATGGATGGTCTCGGTGCTCTCGATGACCATCCGGTTGCCGGTCAGGGTGTAGTCGAGGGTCCCGACGACTTGGTCGTCGATACGGGCCTCGAACCGGTTGCCCTCGATCTGGTGAACAAAGGTCGACATATACATCACTGCTCCGTCGCTCGAAATGACTGGGAAACGTATGCGAGACGGCTCTGGCGGCAGCGTTCCACGGGAAGACTAGTCAGGCGACCCTCACTTTCCAAGCCCCGGCGCGTCGATCCGGGGACCGGGCCGTCCAGACGCGTCCCGGCCCCTGACGAGTTGGGTACCGTACCGCCATGGACCACGGCTTCAGCACTCGGGCGATCCGCGCCGGCCAGACCCCAGATCCGGTCACCGGCGCCGTCGTCCCGCCGCTCTACCTCACCTCCACCTTCGTGCAGGACGGTGTGGGGCGAATGCGGAGCGACTTCGAGTACTCGCGGTCGGGCAACCCGACCCGTACGGCAGCCGCCACCCAGCTGGCCGCCCTGGAAGAGGGCACCCAGGCGTTCATCACCGGGTCGGGGATGTCGGCGGCCGACCTGGTGATGCGGACGACGCTGCGGCCCGGGGGGCGGGTCGTCCTGGGCCTGGACGCGTACGGCGGCACCACCCGGCTGCTGACCCAGGTGCTCGACGGCTGGGGGATCGAGACGGTCGTCGCCGATGCCGGTGGGACCACCCTGCTCGAGGAGGTGCTCAGCCGACCGGCACCGGGTGGCCAACTGGTCTGGGTCGAGACGCCGTCCAACCCACTGCTGCAGGTCACGGACATCGCGGCCGTCGCCGAGCGGGCCCACGCCCACGGCGCGCGGGTCTGCGTCGACAACACCTTCGCCTCCCCCTACCTGCAGAACCCCCTGGCCCTGGGGGCGGACGTCGTGGTGCACTCCACCACGAAGTACCTCGGCGGGCACTCGGATCTGGTCGGTGGCGCCGTCGTGGTCCGCGACGAGGAGCTCGGCGCGTCCCTGAAGTTCCTCCAGAACGCGGCGGGCTACGTGTCCTCCCCGTTCGACGCCTGGCTGCTGATGCGCGGGATGAAGACGCTGTCGGTCCGGATGGACCGACATTGCGTCAATGCGATGGCCGTCGCGACCTTCCTCGAGCAGCACCCCGGCGTGTCGCGGGTCCACTATCCGGGCCTGCCGTCCCACCCGGGCCACGAGATCGCCGCCCGGCAGATGCGCGGCTTCGGTGGAATGGTCTCGTTCGACGTCGCCGGTGGCCGCGAGGAGTCGATCCGGGTCGCGGAGTCGACCTCGGTCTTCCTGCTCGCCGAGTCGCTCGGCGGGGTCGAGTCCCTGGTCGAACACCCGGCTGCGATGACGCACGCCTCGGTCGAGGGCACGGCCTCGGCCGTGGATGACGACCTGCTGCGGCTGTCGGTCGGCATCGAGGACGTCGACGACCTGATCGCCGACCTGGACCAAGCGCTCGCCCGGCCCTGACCACCAGGCCCCTCGCGACCGGAGTGTCGCGAGGGGCCGTTCACGTCCTGGTGGGGCCTGGCCTCACCGGTAGGCGATGCGCTCCCAGGTCACGATGTCGCTGCCGGCCTTCGGGTGCACGGTGACTTTGAGCCAGTCCTTGTTGTTGGACGAGCCGTCGACGGTCACCCTGGTCAGGTTGTCGGCCGAGCCGGCGACTCCGTACGTCGCCAGCCAGGGCGAGCCGGTCGCGACCGGATGGTCGACGTTGTAGACGTGTGAGTCGCCGTTGAAGAGGTAGACCTCGCCGTCGTAGGCGGCCGACCGGTCCACCAGGTGCTGCACCAGCGGCCTGAACGCGGAGATGTCGTTCCAGGTGGGGGCGTAGGTCGGGTCGAACATGTCGGCCTGCAGCATCACCGCGACGGCCTTGTGACCGTGCTGTCGCGCGTCGTCGAACGCCTTGTCGACCACGGTGATGGCATTGCCGAGGCGGGCGTTCTCCTCGGTGAGCTGCTCGGGGGTGGCGGTCGTCTCGCCGATGCCGGTCCACGGCTGGCGGTCGTCGTTGCTGCCGACGATGTCGACGGCGGCGACGTCGAGCCCGGCGCGTTCGAAGTTCACGTTCTCCGGGAAGCCGGCGGCGGCCTGCGAGTCGATCGGCACGGCGCGCCCGTTCGTCCTTCCCGGATCGGCGAAGAAGACGGACCGGATCGTCGCGAGCCGTTCCAGCGGGTGGTACGCGCCGTTGTTGGCACGATGGCAGTCGGTCCACTCGTTGTCCCCGACAGTGTAGACGAGTGGGTCCCGGAAGCGGTCGAAGTCCGACTTGATCTGCTGGAAGTACGCGGTGTCGCAGCGGGTGGACCCGTTCTTGATGTCACCCACGTGCGTGACGAGGCGGACGTCGGGGTCGGCGTTGATCTGGTCGATCCAGGACGGGAAGGCGTCGATCTGGGCGGCGCCGTACGGCACGTCGCCGATCACGGCCATGGTGTAGTCCTGACCCTGGCCGCGGTGCTGGCCCTGCTCCGTGGCGGCGGGGGAGGCATGGGCCTGGGGTGAGGCGGCGAGCAGTGCGGCCGCGGTCAGGGCGATGCCGAGACGGCGTACGGGCATGGGAGGGACCTTTCGTGGGCGTGGAGTGCTGTCCGTCGTCACCCCGCGAGCCGTCGGGGCGTGGCACGGGCGCGACCCTCCGATCCCACCGCCGGGCCCATGACGCTCGCCACCCGGCGGGGCTGAATTCATCGTGAACGCTGGGGGCCCGACGTCGACCGCACCTGGTCGGGTGTCCCTGGTGCCGCTGGGGCCGGCGGGTAGGCTGCGGGCATGGGCGACGTCCGATGGCTGCACCCCGGGGACCGCTTGTTGTCGACCGACCCGCTGGGCTGGAGCTTCCGTGACCTGTGCCAGGCCGCCGCGATGCTCGACACCGATGACCGGATGGTCGAACATCTCGAGCGGCACGCTGCGCGGCCGGAAGTACGGCAGCGACTCCGGCTGCTGCTGCGACTGATCGACGACGAGGGCGACACCGCTCCGTTCAGCGACGTGGCCCGTCGGCACCTGGCCAGGATGACCCTCGACTGACAACCGACGGGCCGGGTCCGTCAGGGCTGCTGGCCCACCGGATGGCACCATGGTGCCGTCCGTGATGATGCCGAGTGTGGCGGAGTGTCCGCCGGACGTCGAGACGGGGGAGCGTGAATGTCGTCGAACGAGATCGAGTTCGTCAAGGGTGTCAACAAGCTGCATGCCTTCTACACCGAGCACGTCCGCATGCTGGCCCACGCGTACGACCTGACCGATCGGCAGGCGGCCACCCTGCTGGACGAGTACGGCTACCACAACGTGGCACGGTCCATCCTTTACCCTCCCCGGGTGCGTGAGATCCCCGGCGCCTGGGAGGACGGGCTCCGCGACGGAGGCCGGCGCCGTGACGGCGGGCCGGATGGTCCGGACGACGATCCGCTGCGGTGACCGGCCGGCCGCCTCGGATCCACCTGCCGGACGTCGTCCGGACACCTGGTTGAAGGACCTCTGAGAGGCCTGCTTTGCCCCCGGTTCCGCGCCGCCCCTAGCCTGATCCACGGACCGGCGGGGCGGTGAACGGTCCGGATCGGAGATTGTCACACCATGTTCGACAGGTCCCAGGCGGTGGTCCGAGACCTTGCCCGTGGCGTTCCGGAGGCTCCGGTCTTCCAGGATCCGACCGGCCGTCGCTGGCGCCGGATCCGCGTGGCGGTGCTGGCGACGCTCGTCCCGCTCATCGCGGTCGTCCTGGTGGCGATCCCGCACGTCTACGCCGCGCCGCTGGCGGCCGGCGGCGGGGGGCTGTTCTCCCGCCTGCACTGGTCCCAACTCGGCCGTGACGCTCCGGTCATCGGCACCGGCCCGCTCGAGCGCGTCCTGCGGGTGCGGCCGGACGGCGACCGCGTCGTCGGCGCGGACCCGTTCAGCGACGCCATCCTGGTCACGTTCACCGGGGACTACCTGGCTGCCGTGCAGGGCCACCCGTACGCGATCGAGCACTACGGCTACGCCCAGAGCCCACGCCGTACGGTCTCGCTGACCTTCGACGACGTGCTGTCGGTGATCGTGACCGGTCTGATCAGCGTGGGCCTGGCCCTGTGGCGCCGCCGGCAGCGGGCGTGGGTGCTGTGGCCGCGTCCCGGGGAGATGGATCTGGTCGTCTCGGTGGTGATCGCCGCCTACAACGAGGAGCCGGTGATCGCCCGGACCGTCCGGTCGCTGCTCGCCTCGGACTTCCCGCTGCTCGAGATCGTCGTGGTCGACGACGGGTCGCAGGACGGCACCGCCGACGCGGTCGCCCGGGTCGCGGCCGAGGACCCCCGCGTGGTGCTGGTGCGCCAGGCCAACTCCGGC
>CAYOBI010000010.1:45020-52699 GCA_964402325.1 uncultured Propionibacteriaceae bacterium
CTGCTCACCCGCTGGCAAGCGCTGGAGTACCTCAGCCAGATCGGCCTGGAGCGCTCCGCCCAGGACGCCCTGGGGGCCATCTCCATCGTCCCGGGTGCCTGCGCCGCGTGGCGGCGGGAGGCGATCCTGCAGGCCGGCGGATACTCGACCAGCACGCTGGCCGAGGACTGCGACCTCGCCCTCACCCTGCACACACTCGGCTGGCGGATCACCCAGGACGACGAGGCCCTCGCCTTCACCGAGGCGCCCGAGACGGTCGACGACCTGCTCGCGCAACGGACCCGCTGGGCGTACGGCACCCTGCAGGCGATGTGGAAGCACCGGGCGATGGTCGGCCGGCCCCGCTACGGCGCGCTGGGCCTGTGGGTGATGCCGAACTACCTGCTGTCGATCATCGTGCCGGTGGTGTTCCTGCCGTTCGTCGCGGTGATCACCGTCCAGGCCGTCGAGGGCGGCCAGGGGCCGATGCTGCTGGCGTTCTTCGCCGCCTTCTCCCTCGTCCACGCCGGGCTGACCGCCTGCGCGATCGCGCTGATGGGCGAGCGCTGGGACAACCTGCTGGTCGTGCCGGTCTACCGGCTGATGTACGAACCGCTGCGGGCCTACCTGCTCTACTCGTCGTTGATCCTGGCGCTCAAGGGCGTCCGTACCGGCTGGAACAAGCTGAGCCGGACCGGCGCGCTGGACCTCCGCGCGGTGCAGGCGGCGCACGAGCCGGTCCGTGAGCCTATCCTCGAACCCGTCGAACCCGTCGAACCCGTCGAACCCGTCGGGGTCGGGGACGTGGTCGGCGCCCGGGCGATGAGGAGTCGATAGCACGTGACGCACATCCCCGCCCGCGCGCTGCCGGCCGCGCCCCGCCGCCGGAGCAGCTATCCGGAAGTGCTGCTGGCCCTCACCCTGGTCGCCACCGTCGTCCCGGTGCTCCTTCCCCGCGCCGCCTGGACCGCGGCGTTCCTGCCCACCTCGGCGGTGCTGATGGCGCTCGCCGGCGAGGCCACCGCCCGGGTGCTGGAGACGGCTCCGGGCCGGCCGGGCCACGGCATCGTCCGGGGCCTGATGGGGTCGCTGCCGGCGCTGTGGATCCTCGGCCTCGTCTCGGTGGCGTCCGCCGTGGGGACCTCGGGCCCGTCCGCCCTGCACTGGTCCCAGCTCGCCTGGGTCCTGCCGGTGGTGGCGCCGCGCGACCTGCTCGCCGGCGGCCTGCTCGGCCCGCACCTCGAACTCGTCAGCGCCCTGGCCTGGCTGACCCTGCTGGCACCCGCGCTGGTCTGGCTGACCCGGCACTGGCCCCGGACCATACTGGCGGCACCGCTCGTGCTGACCCTGCTCAACGCCACCCACATCGTCCCGGTGCCGGAGGGGTTCGGCGGGATCATCCTGCTGCCGGTCGTGCTCGCCACCCCGTGGCTGGTCGGGGTCGCACGCGCCCACGGGCTGCTGGGCCGCCTCCCGTGGCCAGGGGTGGTCGTCACCTTCCTGCTCCTCGTCGGGGCGAGCGTCGGCTGGGCGTGGTTCCATCAGGACCCGGTCACCGGCTGGGACCTCGACGCCCCGATCGACGTCGCGATGGTCGGCACCGGCACCGCCCTGCTGCTGATGCGGGCCGGGCGGGCGCCCGGGCCCGACGGCCGGGTCGACCCTCGGGCATCGACCGGCCCGGCGCGTGGCGGTTGGGCCACCGCGGTCGCTCGGCGGGCCGTCACGCTCTACCTGTGGATCCCGCCGGTCGTGGTCGCCTCCGGGGTGGTCACCCAGGGTGCGGCCGCCGGCCCGGCGCTGGGCTCCTCGGCCGGACCAGAGGTCGTCGAGCCCCACGTCTACGTGACCGGCTACACCTACTTCGACAACACCCCGGCCGGCCGGACCATCTCGGCGCCGGTGCTGCACTCCACCGCGGAGGGTACCGGCACGTACGACGACCCGGTCACGCTGGCGGTGGGCCACGTCCTGCAGGGCGACCAGGACACTCTGGACTATCCCCAGGGGACCCGGTTCTACATCCCCAGCCTGGAGCGCTACTTCATCGTCGAGGACACCTGCGGCGACGGCGCGAAACCGCAGGACGTCCCCTGCCACCGGCTGAACACTCCGGGCGACTCGGCGCCCAGGGGTGCGACGGCCTGGATCGACGTCTGGGTGGACGGCCAGGCCCAGGGCAAGAAGGCGGTCAACGACTGCGCGGCGGCGCTCACCGGCGTGCACACCGTGGTGATCCGGCCCGCCGCCGACTACCGCGTCGCCCCCGGGCACGGGGTACTGCACGAAGATGCCTGCGACGTCGGCCACGGCGAGACCCCGGTCCGGAACTGACCCACGGCCCACCCGGTCGGCACACGCAGCAGGAGGGCGCTTCCCCGGTGGGGAAGCGCCCTCCTGCTGCGTGCCTCAGCGGTCGGACCGCCCGGCGGTCACTTCGCGGCGAGCTTCGCCGGCCCGGTGATGTGCAGCACCTCGGCGGTGTGCTTCATCGTGTCGTACGCCAGCTGCGGGTCGTCGGAGAGCTTCTTGCCGTACGTCGGGAGGACCTCCTTGATCTTGGGGGTCCACTCCTCGATCTTGTCCGGGAAGCAGCGCTCCAGCAGCTGCAGCATGATCGGCACGGCGGTCGAGGCGCCCGGGGACGCCCCCAGCACGGTGGCCAGCGTTCCGTCGGCGTTGGTGATCACCTCGGTGCCGAACTCGAGCTTGCCACCGCGGCCGTCGGCGTTGGTCTTGATGATCTGGGCGCGCTGACCGGCCTTGATCATCCGCCAGTCGGTCATGTCCGCGCTCGGCGAGAACTCCCGCAACTCGGCGAGCTTCTGCCCCGGGGTCATGAAGATCATCCCGGCCAGCAGCTTGATCAGCGCCAGGTTGTCCTTGCCCACGTTGAGCACGGCCATGATGTTGCCGGAGCGGATCATCTTCGGCATGTCGAGCCAGGACCCGAACTTCAGGAAGCGCGGATCCATCCCGGCGTACGGGCCGAAGAGGACCGACCGGTTGGTGTTGATGATCCGGGCGTCCATGTGCGGGTTGGACATCGGCGGGGCGCCGACCTTCGCCTTGCCGTACACCTTGACGGTGTGGGTGGCGACGATCTGCGGGTCGGTGGTCGACAGGAAGGCGCCGGACACCGGGAACAGGGCGTAGCCGTTGACCTCGGGGACGCCGGCCTTCTGCATCATCTTCAGGGCCCAACCGCCGGCACCGTTGAAGACGAACTTGGCGCGGATGAACTTGTCCGGGCCGCGGCCCTCGTCACGGCGACGGTGATCGGCGACCCGCAGGGTCCACGAGCCGTCGGAGTTCTGCTTGAGGTCGGTGATCTCCTTCGAGGTCTCCACGAACACGCCGTGGAACTCGAGGTAGTTGAAGATCTGGCGGGTGATGGAGCCGAAGTTCACGTCGGTGCCGGTCGGGTCGTACGTGACCGCGATCCGGTCCTGCGGGTCACGGCCCTGGACGAGGTTCGGCGCCCACTCCTTGATCTTCTCCTGGTCGTCGGAGAACTCCATCGCCGCGAACAGCGGGTTGTCCTTCAGGCCCTCCCAGCGACGCCGCAGGAAGTCGATGTCCTCCTCGCCGTGGACCATCGACATGTGCGGGCAGGCGTTGATGAAGGTCTCGGGGTGACCGAGCACGCCCTCCTCGACGAAGTGTGCCCACAGCTCACGGCTGACCTGGAACTGCTCGTTGATGTCGATGGGCTTGGAGTTGTCCATCGAGCCGTCCGGCTTCTCCTTGGTGTAGTTCAGCTCGCACAGCCCGGAGTGGCCGGTGCCGGCATTGTTCCAAGGGTTGGACGACTCCTTGGCGACCTTCGGCAGCCGCTCGAAGCCCATGATGGTCCAGTCGGGCTGCAGCATGTGCAGCATCAGTCCGAAGGTCGCGCTGAGAACGCCACCGCCGATCAGCGCGACGTCGACTTCCTCGGCCTCAACGGGCCACCTGCCTGGTTTGTGCTTGCCGAACGCCACGACTGCTCCTCACGAGTGCCTATCGAACATTGGGCGGTGTCCACCGGCCGCCCGCCGACATGGGCAGTCTGGTGCACGACACCGTGCGGTTCCTTCGCGCGTCCCCCGCGGGGGTCGCCGGATGCGAAAGGATGTGCAAGGACCACGCTACGACCTCGTGGGAGAGCCTTCCAATCGCGTGTCATCCTCGCACGACGATGTGACGACATTAACATCGGCGGGTCCCGTACTGTGGGGAACAAACGCCCGTTGCCGTGGCACACCGCCCGTTCCGTACGTGTCGCGGCCCGGGACGGGCCGGTGAGGAGGCCACCCCATGCTGGACATCTCCGCCGAGGAATTCGAGGCGTACGTCGACGACGCCATCGCGTCGGTCCCGGTCGCCCTGCTCGACCTGGTCGAGAACTGCATCCTGGTGATCGAGGACGACCCGCCGGCCGACGGACCGTACGTGCTCGGCTTCTACCAGGGCGTGCCGCTGGACCGGCGCGGCCACGACTACTCGGGCGTGCTGCCGGACCGGATCCTGATCTTCCGTCACCCCCTGATGCGGATCTGTCGTACGCCCGAGGAGCTGCGCGAGCAGGTCCGGATCACCGTCGTCCACGAGATCGGCCACTTCTTCGGGCTCGACGACGCCCGGCTGCACGAGCTCGGCTATGCCTGACGAGGGCCGTCCCGACCCGGATCCGCCCGGCCCGGCGGCCCGGCTGGTCGCGGCCTACCGGGCCACCGGTGCCGACCTGCCGTGGGGCGACCCGCGCCGGGCGCACGGGGTCGCGATGGAGGGCTACTTCTGGCGCTTCACCGATCCCCACCGGTCGCGGGTGGTGATCGCCCTGATCGGGGTGAACCGCGGCCCGCACGGCCCCTGGGCGACGGTCGGGCTCGCCGGCAACAACGGTTTCCTGGGCACCGCCGCGCTGCCGGGCGGCCGGGCGGATCCGGGCCGGCTGGGCGCGGCGTCCGGTGACGCCTTCGTCGCGGACGGGCGCAGCGTACGCGTCGACCTCGGCCCCGACGCCCGCCTCGACGTCAGCATCGACGCCCCGGAGCCGTGGCCGCGACGCCGCCCGCTCGGCGGCTCCAGCGGCTTCCAGCTCGTCCCCGGCCTGAACCAGTACTGGCACCCCTGGCTGCTCGGAGGTCGCGCACGCGGCGAGGCACGACTGGGCGGCGAGACGTGGTCGCTGGACGGAGCCGCGGTCTACGGGGAGAAGAACTGGGGCAAGGAGGGCTTCCCGGACCGGTACTGGTGGGGCCAGGCGCAGGGCTTCGCCGAGCCGGCCGCCTGTCTGGCGTTCGCCGGTGGGGACGTCGTCGCCGGACCGTTCCACACCTCGGTGACCGCGCTGGTCGTCCGGCTCCCCGACGGCCGGTTGCTGCGACTGGGCAACCCGGGCACCAGCCCGGTGCGGGCGGCCATCGGGCCGGGCAGGTGGCAGTTGGACGGGCGCGCCCGGGGCTGGCGGGTGCGGGTCGACGGGGCCGACGACACGGCCCGGGCGCACGTCCTGCCGGTCCCGCTGCCGCACCTGGAACGCAACACGGCCGGGGCGCTGGAGCACCTGGCCGGGCGACTGTCGGTGCGGGTCGAGCGGCGGGGCCGGACGTACTGGACGGGGGACAGCGCCCTGGCGGGGCTGGAGGTGGGCGGCCTGGAGCTGCAGGCCCGGGCCCGCGAGGAGCTCCTGCGCCGCGGTGCCCCGCCCGACGCCACCGGCGCCCCGCCGGCAGGTGACTGACGATCGGTTCAGCCGATCTCGCGACGGACGACCGGCAGCACCTCGGTGGCCAGCAGCTCGACGGCCTCGGCGGTGGTGGCGAACGGCAGGCCACCCAGCCCGATCTGGGCCAGGAAGCGCCGATGCCCGAGGATCTCGTGTTCCCACAGGATCTTCTCGATCACCTCCTGGGGGCTGCCGGCGAACAGTGCTCCCTGCGGGCCGGCCCAGGCCTCGAAGGCGTCCCGGGCCAGCGGCACCCCGTGGGCGCCCGGCATGTTGTCCCCGATGTAGCGGCTGTAGTAGGGGTAGAACTCGTCGCGGGCCTGCTGGGAGGTCCGGGCGACGTGGACGTGGCTGGTGACCCCGAGGGTGAGGGCGGCGGGATCGTGGCCGGCCGACCCGGCGGTGCGTCGATACAGGTCGGCGAGGGGGACGAAGCGCTGCGGCTGGCCGAGGATCGCCAGGTACATCGGCAGACCCAGCCGACCGGCCCGGACCACGCTGGCCGGGGTGCCGCCGACGGCGATCCAGACCGGCAGGGTGTCCTGCACCGGGCGCGGGTAGACCGCGGCATGGTCCAGCGCCGGGCGGAAGCGCCCCTGCCAGGTCACGTCGGTCGACCCGTCGAGCTGCAGCAGCAGGTCGAGCTTCTCGTCGAACAGGTCGTCGTAGTCCTCCAACCGGTTGCCGAACAGTGGGAACGACTCGACGTACGCCCCACGGCCGGCGGTGATCTCGGCCCGCCCGCGGGACAGCAGGTCCAGGGTGGCGAAGTCCTCGAACACCTTGACCGGGTCGGCCGTGGACAGGACGGTGACCGTACTGGTCAGGCGGATCCGCTCGGTCGCCTGGGCGATCGCTGCGAGGACGACCGGTGGCGAGGCGATCGCGAAGTCCGGCCGGTGGTGCTCGCCGACGCCGAAGACGTCCAGCCCGGCCCGGTCGGCGAGGACGGCGAGGTCGACGAACTCCCGCAGCCGGCGACTCGCCGGGAGCAGATCCCCGGTGCTGCGGTCACGCGTGAGCTCCCCGAAGGTGAAGAGGCCCAGTTCGAAGGGAGTGGGGTGGGGTGCGTCGGTCATACTGCCATCGAAGGCCGAAATAGTTAAACTGTCAAGTATGGTCCCGTGTGTCACCTCGTACGTCACGGGCTCGACGCCACCCGCGACGGGAGGGATGATCGGGGCATGCTGCTCACCCGGCTGGTGGAGACGTCCGCGGCGGTCACGGCGACCCGCTCGCGGCTCGAGAAGCGCCACCTGCTGGCCGCGGCCCTGTCCCGGGCCGGCGACCCGACCGAGGCCGACGTCCTCGCCTCGTACCTGTCCGGGCGACTGCGGCAGCGACGTACCGGAGTCGGCTGGCGGTCCCTGCTGGCGCTGCCCGACCCGGCGGCGGACCCGTCCCTGACCCCGCTCGAGGTCGACGCCGCGATGGCGGCGCTGGCCGCGCTCTCCGGGCCGGGATCGGGACGGGCCCGGGAGCAGCAGGTCGCGGCCCTCCTCGGGCGGGCGACCGCGGCCGAGCAGGACTACCTGCGGCGGCTGGTGGTCGGCGAACTGCGCCAGGGTGCCCTGGACGCGCTGCTGCTGGAGGCGATCGCGGAGGCGGCCGGGCTGCCGGTCGCGGCGGTGCGCCGGGCGGCGATGTTCAGCGCGTTCTCCGGTCCGGTGGCCGCGGCCGCGCTCGGCGGGGGAGCGGAGGGGCTCGCCGCGTTCCGATTGGAACCCCTGCGCCCCGTACGTCCCATGCTCGCCTCACCCGCCCCGGACGTGACGGCCGCCCTCGCCGGCTTCGGCGGCGTCCCGGTCGCGGTCGACGCCAAACTCGACGGCATCCGGATCCAGGCGCACCGGGCCGGCGACGAGATCGCCGTCTTCACCCGGTCGCTGGACGACATCACCGAGCGGGTACCCGAGATCGTCGCCCTGGTGCGCGGCCTCCCACTGGACGCCGTGGTGCTCGACGGGGAGGCGCTGCTGCTCGGGCC
>CAYOBI010000011.1:0-27017 GCA_964402325.1 uncultured Propionibacteriaceae bacterium
GCGTACGACTTCACTGCCCCGGCCGGCGGCTCCCCCATGCACGTCGGTCACGGATCCGCCACGGGCATCACCAACAAGGAGCACCTCTCATGAAGCTCGTCACCGCCATCATCAAGCCGCACCGCCTCGACCCGGTCAAGAACGCCCTGATCGCCCTGGGCGTGTCCGGGATGACCGTCTCCGAAGTCGCCGGGTACGGCCGCCAGCGGGGCCACGCCGAGGTCTACCGCGGTGCGGAGTACACGGTGGACTTCGTCCCGAAGATCCGCCTCGACATCGTCATCGAGGACGCCGACACCGACCGGGTCGTGCAGACCATCATCACCGAGGCCGACACCGGCAAGATCGGTGACGGGAAGATCTGGACCATCCCGGTGGAAGACGTGGTCCGTGTCCGCACCGGTGAACGAGGCCTCGACGCCTTGTGACCTGACATGGCCGACACCTCCACCATCCGCTCCGAGCGGCTGACCATCGCCGGCGCCCCGCGACCTTCGGGCCGGGGCGCCGGTGCCCTGTCCAGGGCCCACATCACCGGTCTCACCGAGCAGTGGCTCCGGGACCTGTGGGTGGCCGCGACGACCGGCCACCCACAGCCCGTCGACCCCGGCCCCGGCATCGCGCTCGCCTGCTCCGGCAGCCTGGCGCGCCGGGAGTCGGGGCCGCTGAGCGACCTCGACCTCGAGCTCCTGCTCGACAACCGCTGCCCGCTGGGCCGTGCCGAGATCGCCGAGATCGCCGAACGACTCTGGTACCCGATCTGGGACAGCAAGCTCGGCATGGACCACTCGGTCCGCACCGTCGACCAGTGCCGGGCGGCCGCCCGCGCCGACCTGGCGACCGCGGCCTCCGCCCTGGATGTACGCTGCATCGCCGGCGACGATCGGGTGGTGAGCACGCTGCGCGGCGTGCTCGCGGCCGACTGGCGCACCGACGCCCGCAAGCGACTGCCGGAACTTGAGGAGTCGATCCGGGCCCGGCACGCTCGCAACGGCGACCTCGACCAGACGCTGGACCCCGATCTGAAGGAGGGCAACGGGGGCCTGCGCGACATGACCGTGCTGCGGGCCCTGGCCGCCTCCTGGCTCGCCGACTACGCCCACGAACGCGCCGAGCTGGCTCACCACCTCCTCCTCGACACCCGCGACGCCCTGCAGGTCGTCACCGGCCGCGCCCGCAACGAACTGGTGCTGCAGGAGCACGACGCGGTGGCCGCCCAGCTCGGCCTGGACACCGACGAGATGCTCCGCCGGGTCTCGGCCGGCGGCCACACCGTCGCCCACGAGTTGCAGGCGACCCTGCGCCGGGCGCTGCAGGCTCGCGCCCCCCGCCGCGGCATCCCCCGGCGGCGTCCGGAGCTGCGGATGCTGGGCGACGGCTGCTACGTCCACGAGGGCGAGGTGGTGCTCGGCAAGGGGGCCGACCACGACGACCCGATGCTGCCGCTGGTGCTGGCCCGGCATGCCGCCGCCGAGGACCTGCCGATCTCCGACATCACCGCCCGCAACCTGGCCGCCCGGACACCGGACCTGCCGACCCCGTGGCCCCCGGCAGCCCTGGCGGCGTTCGTCGACCTGCTGGGCACCGGGGCACCGCTGCTGGCGGTCTGGGACGCCCTGGACGACGCCGGCCTGGTCAGCCGATGGATCCCCGCCTGGGACGCGATCCGCTCCCGCCACCAGCGCAACAGCGTGCACCGATGGACGGTCGACCGCCACATCCTGGAGTGCGTCACCCTCGCCGCGGGGATGACCGACCGCGTCGGACGGCCGGACGTGCTGCTGCTGGCGGCCCTCTTCCACGACATCGGCAAGGTCGCCGGTGCCCGCGACCACAGCACCACCGGGGCCGACCTCGCCCGTGACGCCCTCCCTCTGTTGGGGGTGGACGCCGCGACCCAGGAGACGATCGTGGGACTGGTCCGCGACCACCTGGCCCTGGCCGCCCTGGCCGCCCGGGAGGACCCTGAGGAACCCGCGGCGATCGAGCGGCTCTGCACGGTGGTGCACCACGACCCGGAGCTGCTGGAGCAGTTGGCCGCGCTGACCGAGGCGGATGCCCGGGCCACCGGTCCGGGCATCTGGACCACCTGGCGGGCGGGCCGCTCCCAGCTGTTCGTCACCGCGGCCCGCCGCCGGCTGGCGGACCAGTCCCGCGCGACCTCCTGACGGCCTGCTCCCGGGCCGTCGGCGCCCGGGACGGGTCCCGCGGGGTCGCCGCCACGGTGGCGGCGCCCAGCACCCGCATGCCGCCCGACCGCAGCACCCGGGCCAGCTCGGCCATCGTGGCGCCGGTGGTGACCACGTCGTCCACCGGCACCACGACCGCCCCGACCACCGGCCGACGGGCCAGTTCGAGGCTGCCGCGCAGGTTCGCCTCGCGCTCCCGGGCGTCGAGGCCGGCCTGGTCAGCGATCCTCCCCCGCATCCGCACCAGCGGCACGGTCGCCACCGACAAGCCGGTGGCGGCACCGACCCGGGCCGCGGCCCCGGCGGCCAGCCGGGCCGTGACGTCACTGCCCCGACGCAGCACCGCCGTGCGACGCGACGGTGCCGGCACCAGGACGACCGGACCGGGCCGCCAGATGCCGTCCTCGACGCAGCGGTGCAACAGGGTGACCACCGACCAGGCCAGCCGCTCGCCGAGCAGGCCGGTCAGTCCCCAGGCAGACGCCTCCTTGTAGCGGTGGATCAGGCCCCGAACCGGCCCGGTGTACGGCACCGAGGCCACCGTCATCGGCAGGCCCCGCGGCGTCGGTCGCGGGCGGACGATCCGGGGGCCGTAGCCGGCGATCCAGTCCAGGCACCCGGCGCACACCATCGGCCCGGGCCGACCGCAGCCGGCACACGTACGTCCCAGCAGCAGGTCGGCGGCAGCCTCGCGCAGCGTCGTGTCCATGGCCCGGTGTGGGCCGCCGGCGCCCGCCGCGGCCCGCGGACCGTCCCGGCTGTGGACAGCGCCCCCGGGGGGACGGCCCGCCTGTGGACGACGGTTCAGCCGGGGTAGGCGGCGGCGGTCATCGTGGCCGACAGGTGCGGCCAGGTGAAGACGTCCTCGTAGCGCCAGGCGCCGCCCTGGTCACCGACGATCACCATCCGGGTGCTCTCCGGGTTCGGCAGGGTCGCGATCGACCGGGCCTGCCAGGCGTCCGGCTGCCCGATCTGCTGTACCGCCACGGTGCTGAGGTCGAGCCGGTAGGGACTCGGCTGGGTGCTCTCCTGACCGGCGCCCAGCACCGCCAGGCCCTCCGGGCCGACCCAGCCGACGTCGCTGATCGAGGTGAGCTGCGCCTGGCCGCTGGTGGCGAGCGGGACGACCTGCAGCCCCTCGACGCTGATGGTGGACCGGTGCCGGTCCACCCGGGCCAGCGCCAGGGTGGTGTGACCGTCGCGCTCGATCACCACCGCCATCCGGACCCCGTCCGGGGACAGCCGGAAGCTGCTGATCCGGGCCCCGGCGAGTTCCCCGGCGTCGACGTCGTGCAACTGATCGCCCTGGACGACCTGGATCCGCTGCCGGCCAGGTTCCCCCGACACCAGCCACAGCTCGCCGGTGCGCGCGAACTGCGGGCGGAGCACCCGGGTCAGGCCGGTGAGCGTCGCGGTGGTGGTCCCGGCGGAGAGGTCGAAGGTGGTCACCCGGGTCCCCGCCCCGGTGACGACGGCCGCGGTGTCCGCTGTCGCGGTGACCGCCAGGCTCTCCGGCACCACCCCGCCCTCCCCGAAGGTGCCCGGGACCGGGACGATGGTGCTGGTCTGGTCGCTCTGGTCGACCCGGACGACCTTGCGGTCGACGATCGCGAACAACCGGTTGTCCAGTCCGGCCGGGACCGGCGACAGGCCCGGCAGGGCCTTCACCGGCACCACCGAGTTCTGCCCGGCGAGGTCACCGAGCGCGTACGCGGCGCCGTCGTGCAGCACCCTGACGCCGGTCACCGTCGGGACCTGGGCCAGGGTCCAGGTGAGCTGGCCGGCGAGCAGCCGGCGTTGCTGCATGTCCAGGGTGTCGATCGGGCCGGACAGGTCGACGGTGGCGACACCGGCCGCGTCCACGGTGACGTCCTCGCGCAGCGTCGTGGCACCCGGGATGGCGGTGCCGACCGCCGGCCCGATCCAGTCCCCCGGACCGTCCAGCAGGGCCCGTACCAGCGTCGTCGGCGTACGTCGCCCCTGTGCCAGGGAGACCGGGTCGGGCACCAGGTACTGCCCGCCCGGCTCGGGCCAGTAGAGGTCGGGGTGCTGGAAGAAGTTGTCGAAGACGAATTGGCTGACCAGCAGCCCCTGCGGTGGCGCCGAGATCCGCCACTGGCCGTCAGCCCCGCGCTGCAGGCCGAAGTCGGTGGACAGCTGCTCCTTGACCGGAGAGAAGGTGCCACGGGCGTCGACCCGGCCGGTGACCGGGGCGGTGAGGCTGACCCGGCCGTCCGACTCGGTCAGGGAGTGCCCGTCGGCGTAGACGGTGACCCCCGACATCGGCTGCCAGCTGCTCCGTACCGACGGGGTGAGGTAGAGCCGGGCCGTCGCGTAGTCGGGTTCGTAGGCGGCCATCGCCTGCAGGAAGCCGTCCACGATCGCCCGCGGTGAACTGTTCGCGGCCGGCGGCTGGGCGGCGATCTCGACCTGGGACGTCGAATGGGTGCTGGCCTGGTCGCCACGGACGACCGGCCCGCTGCTGGGGACGGACACGCAGCCGCCGAGCAGGACGGCGACCGCGAGCGCGAGCAGGCCGCGCACCGAGTACCGAAGCCTCCTGGGGTTCGTCACGCCGAGGTCTCCTCTCCGCCGCCCGGTGTGCCCGCCGGATCGGTCGCCGCCCGCTCCAGCGCCGCGGCATGCTCGCGCGCGGCCGCCTGGGCCTGGGCGTCGAGGAAGTCGCGGGGCACGATCGGCAGTGGCGCGACCTCCACCAGCCCGCCGGGCGTGCGCGGGACGGTGAGGCGGAACTGTGCCCCCTGCCCGGGCCGGCCCCAGGCGTTCAGGGTGCCGCCGTGCAGCCGGGCGTCCTCCATCGCGATCGCCAGGCCCAGCCCCGAGCCGCCGACGGTCCGGGCCCGGGACGGGTCGGCGCGCCAGAATCGGTGGAACACCATCCTGGCCTGGTCGGCCGCGAAGCCGACGCCGTGGTCGCGCACGGTGACGGCGACGGCCCGGTCGTCACCGACCACGGTGATCTCGATCGGGCGGGATTCGCCGTGCTCGATGGCGTTGGTGATCAGGTTGCGCAGGATCCGCTGGATCCTGCGCGGGTCGACCTCGGCGTAGGCCGGCTCGGTGGCCCGGACGACGATCGGGGTGTCCTTGCTCTCGGCGAACGGCCGCTGCGCCTCCACCTCGGCCTCCACGATCTCCACCAGGTCGACCTTGGCGGCACTCAGCACCGCCGCGCCGGCGTCGAACCGGGAGATCTCCAGCAGGTCGTCCAGCAGCGAGGCGAACCGCTCGAGCTCGTCGTGCAGCAGCTCGGTGGACCGCCGGGTCGCCGGGTCGAAGTCGTCGCGCGCCTCGTAGATGAAGTCGCCGGCCATCCGTACCGTCGTCAAGGGCGTCCGCAGCTCGTGGGAGACGTCGGAGACGAACTGCTGCTGGACCTGGGAGAGGTTCTCCAGCTGGCTGATCCGGGTCTGGAGCTCCGAGGCCATGTTGTTCATCGAGGTGGCCAGCCGGGCGACGTCGTCGCTCCCGCGGACCGGCATCCGGTCGACCATGTTGCCCGAGGCGAGGGCCTCGGCGGCCTCCCGGGCGGCCCGGACCGGGATGACCACCTGTCGCGCGACGAACGCCGCCACCAGCCCGAGGGCGACGAGCAGGATCACCCAGGTGGTGACCACCGCGCTGCGCAGCACCTGCAGCGTCTGGGTCTCCTGGGTCAGCGGGAAGACCAGGTAGACCGGGAAGCGCCCGGCCCCCGGCGCGTTCAGCGCCGACCCGACCGCCCAGCCGGGCTCGGAACGGCCGTCCTCGTACACGATCATGGTCGCGGAGGCCCACACTCCGCTGGCCCGGGAGACCTGCTCGGCGAGGGCCGCCGGGACCGATTCCGGTTCCATCCCCCCGGACCGGAAACTGGACACCGGTCCCTGCACCAGCACGTGGTACTGGCCGCTGACGCTGCCCCGCTTGTCGAGGTCGATGGTGACCTTGCTCAGGATCTCGTTGAGGTTGCCGGCGGCGAGGTCGCTGGTGAGCATCTGCGTCTGGGCGGTGTCGAAGGCCACCTCCGCCTCCGCCATCGCGGCTGTCCGCTTGCCCTGCATCACCCCGTCGCTGGCCTGCTGCATCAGCAGGAAGCCGGCCGCCACCAGCACCGCCGTGGACGCCAGCACGGTGCTGGTCACCACCCGCATCGGCAGCGAGCTGCGCCAGACGCCCAGGGGATGGCGGAAGAAGCGCCGGAGCGCCTGGCTGAACCACGCCAGTGCCCCGGCCGCCCGGGAGGGAAGCCCGCGGGCCATCGGCTCAGTCGATCCTCTCGCCCGCCGTCACGCCCGCCCTGTAGCCGACGCCGCGGACCGTCAGCACGATCTGGGGGTGTTCCGGGTCCTTCTCGATCTTGGAGCGCAGTCGCTGGACGTGCACGTTCACCAGCCGGGTGTCGGCCGCGTGGCGGTAGCCCCAGACCTGTTCCAGCAGCACCTCGCGACTGAACACCTGGCGGGGCTTGCGGGCCAGCGCCAGCAACAGGTCGAACTCCAGCGGCGTCAGCGCGATCTCCTGGTCGCCGCGCCGCACCGAGTGCGACTCGACGCTGATCTGCAGGTCGCCGATGGACAGGTTCTCGGCCGGATGTTCGGTGGGCAGCCGGCGCAGCCGGGTCCGGACCCGGGCGATCAGCTCCTTGGCCTTGAACGGCTTGGCGATGTAGTCGTCGGCCCCGGCCTCGAGACCGGCCACCACGTCGGTGGTGTCGGACTTGGCGGTGAGCATCACCACCGGCACGTCGGATTCGGCGCGGATCTCCCGGCAGATCTCCACCCCGTCCTTGCCCGGCAGCATGACGTCGAGCAGCACCAGGTCCGGCTGGACCTCGCGCAGGGTGTCCATCGCCTCGTCACCGCGGCCGACCCAGGTGGTGCCGAAGCCCTCCTGCTGGAGCACGAGCTGCAGCATCTCCGCCAGCGCGGCGTCGTCGTCGACCACCAGGATCGTCGCCCGCGACATCGCAGGCCGGGCTCCGTACGCCACAGTTCGTACTCCTTGTCGTCCGCCGGGGTGCCCCCATCCTAATCACACGCCGCGGCCGGCCCGGGAGCGGTCAATTCAGGTGTGGAACATCGGTCCAGGTCGAGTAGACGGCCAGTTCGCCGCCCTGGCGGTGCAGCACCTCGCGCCACAGCGTCCACGGCGAGTGGCCGAAGACGTCGGTGTACGTGGCCGGCACCACGTACCACAGCCCGCGGCCGATCTCGGTCTCCAATTGCCACGGCGACCACCCGGCGTAACCGGCGAAGATCCGGATGTCGTCGTACGTGCCGGTGACCAGCTCGACCGGGGTGTCCAGGTGCAGCAGGCCGATCCGGCCCACCACCGGCCGCCAGCCGGGCGGCTCCTCCTCCGGGTCCTTGACACTGGCCAGGCAGACCGCCCCCTCGGGCAGCACCGGGCCGCCCTGGTAGAGCACCCGCGGGATGCTGACCACGTCGGCCCAGTCGGGCAGTACCCGCTCCAGGGACAGGTCCGCGCGCTTGTTCAGCACCACCCCGAGGGCCCCGTCGTCGTCGGCGTCGACCAGGAAGATCACGGACTGCTCGAAGACCCCGCCGTCACGCACGTCGACGGTCGACACCAACAGGTCTCCGCGCCGCGGTCGACGTACCTCCACCGGACCATTGTGGCCCGGCTCAGGAGACGTTGGTCACCTCTTCCAGCTGTTCGGCGATCTGCACGTAGAACTCGCGCACCGCCGTCGAGCCGAGCACCGGGCCACCTGCCAGCAGCCCGTCGGCGCCCAGCAGCACCGCCCCGGGGGTCCCGCCGACGCCGAGCGTACGGCCGGCCTCCCCCGCCGGGTCGACCAGGGACGTCTCCACCCAGGCCGGTGCCCCCGGCATGTCCGGGGCGCCGGCGGACACGACGGTACGGATCCCGATCGGCAGTTCCCGGGCCCGCCACCGGGGCAGGTCGCGGGCGATGCCGGCGCATGACCCGCAGCCCGGGGAGAGGAAGAGGAGCAACTGCGCGCCACCGGAGACCAGCGAGCGCAGCGGGACCGGGTGCCCGTCGGGATCGTTCAGGATCAGGTCCGGGATCTCCTCGCGGACGTAGTCCTCGAGGTCCTCCTCGTCCTCCGCGGGCACCGGCTCCGGCTCGGCCGGGGAGGCCCCGGCGGGCGCCCCGCCGACCGCCAGCACCCCGACGGCGACCGCCACGGCCGCGCCGAGGAGCCAGCCCCAGACGCCGGGACTTGCGAGTCGGCCGACCACCGAACCGCCGGTGGTCGCGTCGACCACTGCGGCGACCGCAGCGAGCACCAGCAGGATGTTGCGGGCCAGGGTCCGCCCCGACACGGGCGCGGTGTCCTCGGCGCCGAAACAACCGCAGGAGACCGGACCGGGGGCCCGGACGGCGAGCACCACCAGGACCAGGTAGGTGGTGACCAGGGCCGCGCCCGCCAGCACCGGCAGCAGGTTCCACGGGGCGGGTACCAGCAGCATGGCCAGGCCGACGACGAACTCGACGACCGGGTGCCAGCGACGGACGAACGGCGAACCGATCCAGGCCGGCAGGCCGACCCCCTCGAACGCGGTGTGGTCGAGGTCGGGGTGTCGCCACTTCCCCACCGCCGCCACGAGCAGGGTGACGGCGACGACCAGGGAGGCGAGGACAAGGAAGTCGGGCACGCGGCGATTCTATGTGGCGGCCCCGGACGCGGAGAACGGGTGTCCCGCCGCAGCGGGACACCCGTTCGTCAACAAGGGTGGTGGAGATGCGGGGAATCGAACCCCGGTCCATGACAGGCAGCTCAGACATTCTCCGGGCGCAGCTGGCTAGGCGTTCTGCTCGGCTCCCACCCTCACGCCAGCATGTGGTGGACGAGCCCAGTCACAGTAAGTGTCCCCGTTCACACCCTGTGTCGCGATGTGACGGGTAAGTCTCCTTGATGAGGCCAGTCACCGGGTCGGAAACACTCCCGGGCTGACCCTTCGATCACTGCTCAGGCAGCGAGAGCGAAGTCAGTGCGCTTGTTGTTGGCACTTATTGGTTTCCAGGGATCGTTAACGAGTTGACCCTGGCTCCTCGGCCCGCTTCTCCTGGGACAACACTCCCATGTCGAAACCGATCATCCCCTGTTGAGTTGTCCTCGCCGCACCGGCCCCTGAGGGACGATCCCGTGCGAGATCGCCAGTATAACGCGCGGCGGGGCGGGAATCATCCCGCGGTCCGTACGGTCCACCTCCGCTTCGGCCCGGAGCCGATCACAACGGTCCGGAAACGTCTCCGAAGAATTGGCGCCCCGGCCGGGAGTTCCGGGTATGGTGTAGCGACGTCTCGCCCGGGAGGAGGACCGCCGGTGTTCCGAGGGCTCTTCGACCTGGACACCCCGCTGTGGCATGTCCTGGGCCGGGTGGCCGACATCGTGCTGCTCAACCTGCTGGCCCTGCTCACCTCCCTGCCGCTGGTCACCGCCGGCGCCGCCCTGACCGCCCTCTACGACTGCGCCCGGCGGATCCAGTCCGACACCGGTGGCGGCACGACGGCGATGTACGTCACCTCTTTCCGGGCCAACCTGGGCGGCTCGACGGTGCTGCTGGCGGTGCTGGCACCCGTCGGCCTGGCGCTGGCCGGGGCCTGGGCGGCGACACCGGCCGGCGGCCTGCTGCCCGCGCTGATCGGCCTCTCACTGGCCTATCTGCTGGTGTTCCCGTACGTGTGGGCACTGCAGGCGCGGTTCGAGAACCCGCCGTGGCGCACGCTGCGCAACGCGGTGATCCTGGCCTTCGCCAGGCTCCCGCTCTCCCTGGCGGTGCTGGCGATCCACCTGGCCCTGGCGGGCCTGGTCGTCCTCGTCGCGGCCCGGCTGCCACAGGGACTGTTCCTGCTCCTGCTGCTGGGCTACCCACTGGTGGTCTTCGCCGTCACCCCACTGCTCGAGCGTGCCCTCGCCCCACTGCTGGCCGCGGCCGGGACTCCGACGAGCGACCAGGGTGTCGAAACAGACACCTGGTGACCGTCCGGAACCGGTTGCGAGCCTGACCACCGTGCCGTAGCGTCTTCGCACAGAACTTCCGGAATCGTTTCCGACTCCGGTTTCGAGTGCCCCAGATCCAATGGAGGAAGGCCGGGACAATGAAGTACCGCAAACTCGCGTTGGCGCTCACCGCCAGCGCCACCGCACTCACCCTCGCAGGCTCGCTCGCCGCGTGCTCGTCGTCGTCGAACCAGAGCGGATCCGGTGGCTCCGGCAAGGTCTACTTCCTGAACTTCAAGCCGGAACAGGCCGACGACTGGAAGAACCTGGCGACGGAGTACACCAAGGAGACCGGCGTCAAGGTGACCGTGCAGACGGCCGCCTCCGGGACGTACGAGACCACCCTGAAGTCGGAGATGGCCAAGTCCGAGGCGCCGACGCTGTTCCAGGTCAACGGCCCGGTCGGCCTGGCCACCTGGAAGTCGTACGCCGCCGACCTCACCGACACGGCGATCTACACCGACCTGACGGACAAGAACGTCGCCCTGAAGAGCGACGACGGCAAGCAGGTGCTGGCGGTCCCGTACGCGATGGAGACGTACGGGATCATCTACAACAAGGCGCTGCTGAACAAGTACTTCGCGCTCCCCGGCGCGACGGTCACCTCGGTGGACCAGATCACCAGCTACGACGCGTTGGCGAAGGTCGCCCAGGGGATCCAGGCCAACAAGGACAAGCTCGGGGTCCAGGGCGCGTTCACCTCGGCCGGCTTCGACTCCTCGTCCGACTGGCGCTTCAAGACCCACCTGGCGAACGTGCCGCTGTACTACCAGTTCAAGGCCAACAACGTGACCGGCCAGCCGGCCACCGTCACCGATCAGTACCTGGACGGCTACCAGCGCATCTTCGACCTCTACATCAAGAACTCGACCACCGATGCCTCGTTGCTGTCGAGCAAGACGGTCGATGACGCCAACTCCGAGTTCGCCCTCGGCAAGGCGGTGTTCTACCAGAACGGCACCTGGGCCTACAACGACATCAAGGGCAAGAGCGTCTCGGACGCCGACCTGGGCATGCTGCCGATCTACATCGGCGCCGCGGGCGAGCAGAACCAGGGCCTGTGCACCGGTTCGGAGAACTACTGGGTGATCAACAACCAGTCCCCCAAGGCCGACCAGCAGGCGACCAAGGACTTCCTCAAGTGGGTGATCACCACCGACACCGGGCGTACCGCGATGTCCAAGACGATGGGCTTCGTGACCCCGTTCAACACCTTCGGTGACTTCCAGTCGACCAACCCGCTGGTGGCGGCCGATGCCGCCTACCAGAAGGCCGGCAAGACCCCGGTGTCGTGGAACTTCACCACGATGCCGTCGGAGGAGTGGAAGAACGGCGTCGGGCAGGCGCTGCTGGCGTACGCCCAGGGCACCGGTTCCTGGGACAAGGTCCGGACGGCCTTCGTGGACAAGTGGGCCAGCGAGTACAAGCTGGCGCACGCCGGTTCCTGACCCATCCCGGTGAGCGGTGCGGGGGTCCCACGCCGGGCCCCCGCACCGCCGCCGGCTAGCGGAGGAGAATTTGCATGAAAAAGTCTCTGCGCCGTTGGGGGTGGCTGTTCACGGGGCCGACGCTGGTCGCCTTCATGATCGGCTTCGTCATCCCCTTCGTCCTGGGCGTCTACCTGTCCTTCACGAGGTTCACCACGGTGACCCGGACCACCTGGGTCGGCCTCGACAACTACCGGCGGATCTTCGGTGACAGCACCTTCCTGCATTCGCTGTGGTACACGTCCGCCTTCACGGTGGTCACCACGGTGATCGTCAACGTGGCCGCCTTCGCGGTCGCGTACATGCTGGTCAAGGGCTTCCGCGGCACCAACCTCTTCCGGTCCGTGTTCTTCATGCCCAACCTCATCGGTGGCATCGTGCTCGGCTACATCTGGCTGCTGCTGCTCAACGGCGTGCTGGCGGTCTGGGCCAAGTCGATCACCTTCTCCGAGGCGTACGGCTTCTGGGGCATGGTCGCGCTGCTCTGCTGGCAGCAGATCGGCTACATGATGGTGATCTACATCGCCGGACTGCAGTCCGTCCCGACCGACGTGCTCGAGGCGGCCCAGGTGGACGGCGCCTCGAACCGTACGATCCTGTGGCAGATCATCGTGCCGCTGGTGATGCCCTCGATCACCGTGTGCACCTTCCTCACCCTCACCAACGGGTTCAAGATGTTCGACCAGAACCTGGCGCTCACCAACGGCGCCCCGTCGCGGCTGTCGGAACTGCTGGCGCTGAACATCTACAACACGTTCTACGGGCGGCCCGGGTTCGAGGGCGTCGGCCAGGCGAAGGCCGTCGTCTTCCTGCTCATCGTCGCCACCATCACCCTGCTGCAGAACTGGTTCACTCGCCGACGGGAGGCCAAGGCATGACCGAAGCACGTCGTCCCTGGATCTGGACCGGGTTGTTCGCCCTGCTGTCGCTGGCGTGGATCTACCCGATCGTGCTGGTGCTGATCAACTCCTTCAAGGACAAGGTCTTCATCTCCAGCAACCCGTTCTCGTTCCCCACGCAGGAGACGTTCATCGGCTGGGGCAACTACCTGCGCGGCGTCGAGGCGACCAACTTCTTCGCCTCCTTCGGCTGGTCACTGGTGATCACCGTCGGGGCGGCCTCGCTGATCCTGATCTGCACCTCGATGTGCGCCTGGTGGATCGTCCGGACCGACAGCATGTTCGCCCGGGTGCTCTACACCTCGTTCCTGTTCAACCTCGTCGTCCCCTTCCAGATGGTGATGTTCACCCTCTCGTGGTTCACCGACTTCCTGCACCTGGGCAACCCGTTCGGCCTGTGGCTGATCTACCTCGGGTTCGGCGCGGGCCTGGCGGTGTTCATCTTCACCGGGTTCGTGAAGTCGATCCCGACGGAGCTGGAGGAGGCCGCAGTGGTCGACGGTTGCGGGCCGGTACAGACGTTCTTCCGGGTCATCCTGCCGGTGATGAAGCCGGCGGTGATCACCGTCGGCATCCTCGAGGTGATGTGGCTGTGGAACGACTACCTGCTGCCCTACCTCACCCTCGACCTGAAGCGCTACCGGACCGTCCCGATCGCCGTCCAGTACCTGAGGGGCGGCTACGGGTCCGTGGACATGGGCGCCATGATGGGGGTGCTGGTCCTGGCGATGATCCCGATCGTCGTGTTCTACCTGGCCGCGCAGCGCCACATCATCCGGGGTGTGGTCGCCGGAGCCGTCAAGGGCTGAGCGGCCAGCGCACCGGGGCGAGGAGCGGGGAGGAGGGACCATGTCAGGCATCACCATCAAGGAGCTGGCCGAGCTGTGCGGCGTGGCCGTGAGCACCGTGTCACGGGCCATGAACGCCCGTTCGGACGTCAACCCGGACACCCGGGCACGGATCCTCGCCGCCGCCCGCGAGTACGGCTACGTACCGAACACCAGTGCCCGTACCCTCAAGGTCTCCTCCACCCGGGCGATCGCGGTGATCATCCAGGGCGAGACCAGCCCGCTGCTGGTCCAGGTGCTCGGTCTGCTGGAGAGCAGCCTTGGCGTGCAGGGCTACGACGTGATGCTCTCGCACGTCTCGGACCGGGCCGCCCATGCCGGCACGGTGGAACGGATCGTCACCGAGCGCAAGTTCGGGGGGGTCATTCTGCTGGGCCGGTACGGGGACCAGGCCGACGGCAACGCCGGTGAGCTGAGCCGGGACCTGGCCCGGATCGACGTGCCGCTGGTGTTCTGCACCACGGCCGACTTCTCCGGCTCCCCGTCCCTGCACTCCTCGGTGTCGGTGGACGACTTCTCCGGCAGCTACGAGCTCACCCGCCGGTTGCTCGCCCTGGGGCACCGCCGGATCGCCTTCGTCGGCGGCGGCAGCGCCGACAACCGCCAGCACCCCTGGGCACTGCGCTACTCCGGCTACCGCAGTGCCCTGGCGGACGCCGGCCTGCCGGTCGACCCGACGCTGCAGATCGACTCGGTGGCCCCCGACATGCTCTACACCATGGCCAACGGCTACCGGTCGACCGGTGCCTGGCTGGCCGCCGGCCGTCCCGACGCCACCGCGATCATGGGCATGTGCGACGCGGTGGCGATCGGTGCCGGCCGGGCCCTGCACGAGGCCGGCATCCGGGTGCCCACCGACTGCTCGCTGACCGGCTTCGACGGCCTCGACATCGCCCAGTACGCCATCCCCAGCCTGACGACCGTACGCCAGCCGCTGGAGGACATCGCCCGGGCCACCGGCCGGGTGCTGCTCAGCGCGATCGCCCAGCCCGGCCACGCCACTGAGCAGCTGTGGATCCGCGGGGAACTGGTCGAGGCGGAGTCGACCGCTCCTCCGCGCGCCTGAGCGTCAGCGGCCGAGCGCCCGGGGCTGGGGCTTGGACAGGATCCGCACCGGCACCAGCTTGAGCAGCGGGTTCTCCCAGGGCTCCCCCGCCGCGGCCTTGGCGCCGCCCACGATGGTCAGCAGGAACCAGGCGAGCGCCGAGATCCCGGCGATGATGCCCAGCGGGTTCCAGATCTCGGAGAGGATGCCCCCGGCGATCATGCCGGCGGTGCTGATCAGGGTGAAGTCGAAGGCGGATGCGGCCTGCCGCTTGGCCTCCGAGCCGACGGGCGCCACCAGGTAGCCGACCAACGGGCCGAAGATCCAGGTGAACAACGCCGAGAAGTGGCTGACGGCGGCGATCCCCCGGCCGGCGTTGTCGCGCATCTGGGGGGTCACCAGCGGCGCGTACGCCGGGTGGGTGCCCAGTGCCTGCGAGGTGGAGGTGGGCTGGACCAACCCGTAGAAGGCGAGGTTGAGGTCCTTGCGGGTGCGAGCCGCGAAGACCTGGTCGAGGCGCTGGTCGAGCTCGACCTCGGTCAGCCGGCCGTCGGCGTAGGCACGCTGCAGCCATTCGACCGCACGGTCCCGCTGCTCGTCGGAGACGAGGAGGTTCAGACTGGGGTGTTCGTACGCCGGGGTCATGCCTCCACGATGCCACCAGTGCCCAACGGCCCCCAATGGGGTGCAGCCCTGAAAACCTCCCTGACGGGAGGCTCAGGGATGCCGCCCGGGCGGCTCACCAGGAGCCGCCGCCACCACCGCCACCGCCGCCACCGACGAACCCGCCCCCGCCGCCGAAGGCCGACCCGCCGCTGCCGAAGCCGGTGCCCCCGCTGGTGACCGGGGGGAGCGGGGCGACAGTCGAGGCGACGGCGTCGGAGAAGCCGATCCAGGAGAAGTTCGGCAGGTAGAACTGGCCCACGTACCAGGTCGGGTGCACCTCCGGGAGCCGGCCCGCGGCCACCAGGTCCTGGCAGATCCGCGCCCAGCGGTCGGCGAGGTCGAAGCTGATCGCCCACGGCAGGTAGCGGGAGAAGATGTCCTCGCCCTCCTCGAACCGGATCTGGTCGGCCTCCGCGGTCGCCAGGTACTCCCGGAACCCCTCGACCTGGTCGGTGACGGCCCGGCCCACCGGGGTCCGCTGACCACGACGCAGCCGGCTGCGGACGACCATCGCAACGACCACCACGGGCGCCAGCGGCAGCAGGAAGAGCAGACGGCCCGCGCCGCCGGCCGAGGCGACGAACGCGCCGGCCACCGCGAGGATCAGCCAGCCCCGGCCGAAGCCGCTGACGTGCGCACCGCCGCCGCGGACCCCTGGCAGGTGGGCGAACCAGCCCCTGCCGTCCACCTCGCGGCGGACGTCGGCGACCATCCGGTCGTGCGCGGCGGTCATCCCACCGGGTGCCCCGAGGTCCACCGTCGCCCCCCGACCCTGAACACCGAACAGCGACTGCAGCAGGACCGTCTCGTGCGGGGCGTCCACCCGGCGCGGGTCCACCAGGGTGACCCGGTAGCCGAGGCGGTCGTCACCGGACACGGTGAGCGCACCGCGGACCGCAAGGTCGATCAGGGTGGCGGCGGTCTCCCGGGTCTCCAGCCGGCCGTCGAGCAGGTAGCCGGCCTCGGCCACCGTGATGGCCGGCGGGACGAACGCCACCGGCACCGTCAGGTCCCGCGGGGAGGCGCCGACACGGCCCTCCACCCCCGGCGGGGGCAGCACCCCCGGAGGCAGGTCGACGAAGCGCAGGTCCCGGCGGGACCGGACGACCCCCGCGCCGACCAGGGCGGAGGCGGCCGCCACCAGCACGGTGCCGCCGACGACCACGGCCGCCGTACGTTGCTGTTCGAGGGTGGCGCTGGGCACCAGGTGCGGCTTGTTGTCGCTGACCAGGCCGGAGCGGATCTGCGCCGAGACGGTCATCCCCTGGCCGGGGGCGAGGATGTCCTGACCGGCGTGCACCACACCCGCGTCGACGCTGAGGCTGTCGCACGGGGTGTTGTCCTGCACGTCCCCGGCATAGCAGGCCTTGTCGGTGGCGCCGCCGGGGACGGTGATACTCACCGTGACGTCCCTCAGGACGGTGTTCGTCCAGCCGGTGCCGACCGCGTCCCAGTAGAACTCGTCGTAGTTCTGCCGGCTGCGCATGCCACCGGTGATCGTGTAGGTCAGCTGGTAGGTGGCGGTGGCGGAGGTGACGGTCCGGTTCGGGTCACCCACCCGGATCACCAGGTCCTCGCGGCGGCCCGCGTCACCGGTCACCGTGGACGTGCTGAACTGTGCCGGCGCATCGGGGCTGCTGACCCGGATGTCGCTGTAGGTGTAGGCGATGTCGTGCGCGGAGTCGTTCTGTTCGGGCTCCCGGGTGACCAGCTGGCGCTGGATGCCGTGGCGCCCCGAGGAGTCGCCGAAGCGGTAGACGAGGCGTTCGGTGACCGACACCGTCCCGTTGCCGTTGACGACGTAGTCCAGGGCGTACGAGTCGATGCTGTCGCCGGAGGCGGCCCGCGCGGGCGTGCCGAGCAGGAACGGGGCGACGACGACCAGCACGGCCACGACGGTGGCGAGGACTGCCGGCAGGCGTCGCGGAGCGGCGGGGAGGCCGGTACGCGGGGCGGTCATCGCCGGCGGCCCTTCTGGCGGGCCGCGAGGGCTCGGTCGGTCTCGCGACGGGCGTCGCGCTCGGCCAGCGTCTGGCGCTTGTCATACTCCCGCTTGCCGGTGGCGACGCCGATCTCGACCTTGGCGTAACCGTCCTTGAAGTAGATCTTCAGCGGGACCAGGGTGGTGCCCGACGAGTCCAGGTCGCGCTCCAGGCGGCTGATCTCCTTGCGGTTGAGCAGCAGTTTGCGGGTGCGCCGGGCGGAGTGGTTGGTCCAGGTCCCGTGGCTGTACTCGGGGATCATCGCCTGGCGCAGCCAGACCTCGCCGTCGTCGACGGTCGCGAAGGAGTCGACCAGTGAGGCGTGCCCCTCACGCAGCGACTTGACCTCGGTGCCCTGCAGGACGATCCCGGCCTCGTACGTCTCGTGGATCGTGTAGTCGTGGCGCGCCTTCTTGTTCTGCGCCACCAGTTTCGTCCCCGTCTCCTTCACCATGGGCCCATCATCCCAGAAGCGACAAGCGGTGCCCCGCAAGCACGGGGCACCGCTCTGTCGGTCGGCGTCGGGGTCGGTCGACGTCGGGTCGGGGGTGGGTCGCTCAGAGCACGGTCGCCGGGTTCACCATGGTGCCGTTGCGCCAAACCATGAAGTGCAGGTGGCAGCCGGTGGAGTAGCCGGTGCTGCCGACGTAGCCGATCACCTGGCCCTGGGTGACGGTCTGGCCGACCGAGACGGCGTAGCTGGACAGGTGGTTGTACGAGGTGACGGTACGGACGCCGTTGAGCGAGCCGTGGTCCAGGAAGAGGCGGTTGCCGTAGCCGGCGTTGTAGTAGCGCTGGCTCACCTTGCCGGACGCCGCGGCCCGGACCGGGGTGCCGCAGCCGGCGCCGAAGTCGGTGCCGTCGTGCAGCTTGTAGACCCCGGTGATCGGGTGCACCCGCATGCCGTACGGCGAGGTGATCGAGGCGCCGGGGATCGGCGAGGCGAGGCCGGCCGAGGACACCTTGTTGCTGGAGGTGGCGCCGGACGAGCCGGTCTTGCTGCCGGCGCTCGCATTGCTGCCCGAGCCGCCGCTGCCGGAGGATGCCGCGGCCTGGACGGCGGCCTCGCGGGCCTTCCGGTCGGCCTCGGCCTGGGCCTCGGCGGCCTTGCGGGCGGCCTCGTCGCGGGCGGCGATGTCGGCGTTGACCTTGTCCCGCTCGGAGGAGAGGTCCTGGTAGGCCTGGGTGTCCTTCGCCACCTCGGCCTGGGCCGTGGTCCGGGCGGACTGGTCGGCGGCGACGGCGGCGGCCAGCTTGGCCTGCTGGTCGCTCTGCGCGGCCTGGAGGGTGTTCAGCGAGACCACCACCTGCGCGGAGGCGGCCCGGTCGGCGGCGACCCTGGCGGTGGCTGCGGCCTGGGTGGCCTTCGCCTGCTCCAACTGGGCCTGCAGCTCGTTCAGCCGGTCCAGCTGGGCGGAGTTGGTCTCCATCATCGTGGTGGACAGCTGGATCCTGGTCTGCAGCCCGCTCGCGGAGCCCTGCTGCACCAGGATGGCCACGCCCATCAGGTTGTGCTGCTGCTGGACCTGCTCGCGGGCGATCTCGCCGATCGTCGAGCGCTGGGCGTCGATCGCCTGCTGACCGGCCTCGACCGCGGCGGTCGCCGTATCCAGTGCCGCCTGGGACCTGCGGAGCTCCTCGGCGAGCCGGGCGTCCTCCGCCTTCGCCGCGGTCACCTTGTCCTGGGTGGCCTGCAGCGCCGCCTGGGCCGAGGCGAGGTCGGTCTGCGAGGACTTCAGGGTGGCCAGGGCGTCCTCGAGGGCCTTGCTGGACTCCCCCAGGGCGTCGTTGGCACCCGCGAGCTGGCCGGTCAGCTGCTGCTTGCGGTCGTCGAGCTGGTCGGCGGAGGCCGGGATGGCGCACCCCAGCCCCAGGGCGGCGACCAGGGCGGCGGCCGCGACACGGCGGCCCCAGCCCCGGGTCTGTGAAGGCGTGGTCACTGTCAATCCCCTGTCCCTCGGCACGCGGCGCCCCATCACACGCGCAGATACTTGGTGGTTGCCATCAATGTCGGAATAATAGAGAGCAGAATCGCCACAATGGCAAGCCCCGAGACCGCGATCACCGTTTCCTGCCAGCCGATCCAGGGCAAAGTCTGTATCGAGACTTCAGCTTTTCGGATGATCAGGGAATAGACCCCGGCGACCAGCGTCGCACCCGCCAGGAGAGCTCCCGCGATGCCGGCGATGAGAGTTTCCAGCACGAACGGCAGGGTGATGTAGGAGTTCGACGCGCCGACCAGGCGCATGATGCCGATCTCCCGACGGCGCGCGAAGACGGCCAGCCGGATGGTGTTGCCGATCTGCAGGCCGGCGGCCAACAGGAGCAGCCCGCTGGTGCCGAGCGCCAGCCATTGGGCCGTCCGCAACCATTGGAACAGCGGATCGAATATCTCCCGCAGGTCCTGCACATTCTGGACGCCGGGCATCGCGGAGACGGCCGTCACCACCGTCCGGTACTGCTCCGGATCGACCAGTTTGATCCGGAATGATTCCTGCATCTGGTCGACGGTGAGGGAGTTCTTCAGCGGGCTGTTGCGATAGCTGGCGATGAAATCGTCGTACGCCTGCTGCTTGGTCTCATGGAAGACCTCCTTGACCTCCGGATCGGAGCGCAGCGTCTGCTCGATCGTGGCCACCTGCGCGGGGGTGGCGTCCTGGCCGGCCGTGCAGTTACTGCCGCTGGTGTCCTTGGTGCAGAGGAAGATCGAGATCTCGACCTTGTCGTACCAACGGCCCTTCATCAGCTGGATCTGCTGGGCGGCGAGCAGGCTGCCGCCGAACAGGGTCAGCGACACCCACATGGTGACGATGATGGCCACCATCATCGAGGCGTTGTGGCGGACACCGGAGAAGGTCTCGGACAGGGTGTGACGGAATCGCATACTGGTCCTCCTCAGGCCTGGTACCCGTAGGTGCCCTTGCCCTGGTCACGGACCAGGTCGCCGTCATCGAGCTCGATCACCCGCTTGCGCATCTGGTCGACGATCGTCGAGTCGTGGGTGGCCATCACCACGGTGGTGCCGAGCCGGTTGATCCGGTCGAGCACCTTCATGATCCCGACACTGGTGGTGGGGTCGAGGTTGCCGGTCGGCTCGTCGGCGATCAGGATCCGCGGCTTGTTCACCACGGCGCGGGCGATGGCGACCCGTTGCTGCTCGCCGCCGGACAACTCGTCGGTCAGCCGGTCCTCCTTGTCGGCGAGGCCGACCATCTCGAGCGACTCCGGCACCAGGGCACGAATGTCGCGCCGCGAGTAGCCGGTCACCTGCAGGGCGAAGGCGACGTTCTCCCGGACGGTCTTGCCCGGCAGCAGCCGGAAGTCCTGGAAGACGGTGCCGATCCGGCGGCGCAGCCCGGGGACCCGCCAGGAGGGGAGGACAGAGGTGTCGCGCCCGTCGACGTACACCGCGCCGCGGGTGGGACGCAGCTCGCGCAGGACCAGCCGGACGAAGGTGGACTTCCCGGAGCCGGAGCGGCCGACCAGGAAGACGAACTCGCCGTCGTCGATGTCGAGGGTGATGTTCCTCAGGGCCGCGCGCGCCTGCCCCGGGTACTTCTTGCTGACGTTGTCAAAACGAATCATGGCAGGCGGGCCGGGCTGGGAGACAGGGGGAAGGGTGGCCCGCGGCCGAGCCTAACCCGCCGCGGCGCCCCTCCCCCGCAACCGTCCGCGCCCGGCGCGTCACGCCGGACCCGGTCGACCGGGGGCCGACCTCAGGCGGTCAGCTGCTCCTGCTGCTTGCGCCAGCGGATCCCGGCGTCGATGAAGCCGTCGATGTCGCCGTCGAAGGTGGCATCGGGGTTGCCCACCTCGTGGTCGGTACGCAGGTCCTTGACCATCTGGTAGGGGTGCAGGACGTACGAGCGCATCTGCGAGCCCCAGGAGTTGCCACCGTCACCCTTCAGGGCGTTCATCTCGGCCTCACGGTCCTTGCGGGCCTTCTCCAGCAGGCGGGCCTGCAGCACCCGGAGGGCGGCCGCCTTGTTCTGGATCTGCGACTTCTCGTTCTGGCAGGAGACCACCAGACCGGTCGGCAGGTGGGTGATCCGGACCGCGGAGTCGGTGGTGTTGACCGACTGCCCGCCGGGGCCCGAGGACCGGAAGACGTCCACCCGGATGTCCTGCTCGGGGATGTCGATGTGGTCGGTCTCCTCCACCACCGGCAGCACCTCGACCCCTGCGAAGGACGTCTGGCGACGGCCCTGGTTGTCGAACGGTGAGATCCGCACCAGCCGGTGCGTGCCCTGCTCGACCGAGAGGGTGCCGTACGCGTACGGGGCCTTGACCTGGAAGGTGGCCGACTTGATCCCCGCCTCCTCGGCGTAGGAGATGTCGTACACCTCAGTCGGGTAGCCGTGCCGCTCGCACCAGCGCAGGTACATTCGCATCAGCATCTCGGCGAAGTCCGCGGCATCCACGCCACCGGCCTCCGAGCGGATCGTCACGACCGCGTCGCGCTCGTCGTACTCCCCCGACAGCAACGTACGGACCTCGAGCGCGTCGAGCGTCTCCCGCAGCGCGGCGGCCTCCTTCTGGGCGTCCTCCAGCACGGAGTCGTCGTTCTCCTCGACGGCCAGCTCGACCATCACCTGGAGGTCCTCGAGCCGCTGGCGCAGGCCGGCGAGCCGCTTCACCTCCGCCTGGAGTGCCGACAGGCGTGACGTCACGCGCTGGGCGTTGTCCTGGTCGTCCCACAGGTCGGGGGCACTGACCTGCTCCTCGAGCTGGGTGATCTCGACCTGCATGGCGGCCGGATCGGACACCGCTTCGATCTGCCCGAGGGCGTGCTCGAGGTCGGCGATGGTCTCGTTGATGTCTTCGGCTGCCACGAGGGTGAAGTCTATAACGGCGGCACGTCCTGCGCCCCGGGCGAGCCGCGTGCATGAGAAGCTGACCCCATGACGACTCACATCGTGACCATGGGGGGCGGGGGCTTCTCCACGTCGCCCACTGGTGCAGCAACGAAGCTGGACAAGTACGTGGTGGACCTGGCGGGCAAGCCGAACCCGGTGGTCGGCTTCCTCCCCACCGCATCGGCCGACGACCCCCGTTACATCAACCGATTCCTGACCGCCTACGGTGCCCTCGGCATCCGTCCGCTCGTCGCCACGCTGTGGCACGACGCGGCCCGGTCGGTGGCGCGCCTGGAGGAGGCCGACGTCATCGTGGTCGGCGGCGGTCTGACCGTGAACCTGCTGGCTCTCTGGGAGGCGCACGGCGTGTCGGCCCGGATGCGGCGGCTGGTCGAGTCGGGGCGCGACGTCGTCATCGCCGGCTACGCGGCCGGCGGCGGGGCCTTCTACGAGGGCTCCACCACCGATTCGTTCGGCCCGATCATGGCCTGGAAGGGCGGCCTCGGGGTGCTGCCCGGCTCGTTCTGCTCGCACTACCACTCCGAGGACGAGCGGGCCCCGATCTTCGCCGAGGCGATCGGCGAGGGCTCGCTGCCCAGCGGCTACGGCGTCGACGACGGCGCGGCGATCCACTGGGTCGACGGCAAGCCGAAGGCGTTCCTCGCGGAGGACACCGAGGCGAAGGTGTACCGGGTCGAGGGCACCGAGGAGCCGACCTCCTCCGGCGTCTACATCACCGCGCAGCGGATGCGCGTCCTCTGATCCTCGGGACGTGAGCGGCCGGTGGCCGGGAGACGAGGACGCCTCCCGGCCACCGGCCGTCCGACTGCCCCGATCAGAACCCGAGGTCGCCGAGGAAGGCCGCCACGTCGGCCAGTTCCTCCGGGGCGATGGAGTGCCCCAGGCCGGGATAGACCCGGACGGTCGCATCGGCGTGTCCCTGTGCCCAGTCCTCGGTGCGGACGAACGCCTCGGCGGGGATCATCCCGCGGTCCTGCTCCCCGCGGCCGAAGAACAGCGGCGGCCGACGTTCGGCCAGCCGGTCGTCGCCGGGCGACGGCTCCGGAGCCACGAAGCCCGACAGCACCACTCCGGCGGCGAACGCGTCCGGACGGTGCCGGAGCAGCTCGGTGACCATCATGCCGCCCTGGGAGAACCCGATCGGGACCACCGGCTGTCCGCTCGTCGCCGCGTCCAGCCACTGCAGCAGCCCCGCCACGGCAGCCTCCACCGGGCGGCGCTCCGGGTGGCCGGGAACGCTGATCGGGAACCATGCAGCGCCGCCGCCGGGCACGTCGTACGGTCCACGCAGGGACACCCAGTCCCACCCGGCGCCGAGGCGGGGAACGATGCCGGGGAGGTCGTTCTCGTTCGACCCGAAGCCGTGCAGCAGCACGAGCAGCGGGCGCCCGTCGGGCCCCTCGGCGCGGGGGGCGACGGCGGTGCGGACGGGGGCGACGGCGGGCTGGTCGGAGGTCATGGGCCCCATTCTGACCCGGATCAGTTGCGGTAGGCGAAGATCATCTCGCGGCGGGACGGTTCCCCGAAGAGGACGCCGCGCGCCGCCATCGCGGCCCGGACCGGCGCGGTCTCCTCCCAGGCCTTCTCCCGGGTCGCGGCGTCGGTCCACAGTGTGCCCGTCAGGCCGTCGCCAGTCGCCCGGTCGACGAGTTGCTGGACCCCCAGGAATCCCTCCATCTGCCGCAGGTCGGGCAGTACGGTGTCGCGGAAGGCGCCCAGGACCGCCTCGACGGCCGCCGGATCCAGGGTGGCCGGCAACAACATGAGCTGGCTCCCCGGGACGGCGTCGCCCATCTCGGAGAAGACCAGTTCGTACATCCGGGGTTCGTCGACGACCTCCCCGCCCAGCGCGGCGAGTGCCACCGACCGGGCCGCGTTGGTGGCCCCGAGACTGGCCCGGTAGTCCTCCGGGGTGGTCCAGACGCTGAGCACACCCAGCACCCCGCCGTCGTGGTCGTAGCTGCTGGAGAAGAAGACGAAGCCCGGCTGTTGCCGGAGCCTCTCGACGCCCTTGCCGAGCTGGGTGACGATGTCCTCCCGGTCGAACGGGACCTTCTGGTTGGAGACCCTGGCGTACATGGCTGTCAGCGGTGGCCGGGAGCGGACCATCACCGCACTCGGTGTCTCCACGGACGCCCGGCGGCTGTTGCGCGACGACCGGGTGGTCGCCGGGCTGCGCGACGACACCATCGTCGCAGCGCCGGATTCCCATCTCGTCGACGGTCAGCAGGTCACCCTGAGTGGCCCGGCCGGGAAGGTGACACTGACCGCCGTGGTCGCCGGCGACCGGCTGGGGCCGGTCGTCACCCCCACCACGCTGCTGAAGATCGCGCCGGACGCCACCGCGACGGTCTGGCTGCGCTTCGACCGCGGCGCCGACCCGGCCCAGGTCGTCGAGGACGTCGGGCGGGCCGCGGGGGCCGAGGCACAGGTGGCCGGCGCCGCCGCGCAGCGTGCCCAGATCACCGCCATGGTGGACACCGCGCTCGCCGTCGTGATCGGCCTGCTGACGGTGGCCGTCGTCATCGCGGTGATCGGGATCGCCAACACCCTCAGCCTGTCGGTACTGGAGCGGACCAGGGAGAGCGGCCTGCTCCGGGCCCTCGGCCTGACCCGGGGCCAATTGCGCGGCATGCTGGGCTGGGAGGCGGTCGTGCTGGCCGCGATCGGCACCCTGCTGGGCATCGGTCTGGGCATCGGCTACGGCATCGCCGGGGCGTACGCCCTGCTCGGCAATGTCAGCACGGTGCTGATCGTCGTGCCGTGGGGCCGCTTGGCCACGGTGGCCCTGGTCGCGATCGCGGCCGGTTGGCTGGCCTCGGTGGTGCCCGGCGCCGCGGCGGCCAGGGTCAGCCCGGCCCAGGCCCTCGCAGAGGACTGAGCCGCCGTTACGTGCCCGTTCGGGTGGCCGACGTGCTCGATTGCTCGGCCGCCCGACGGCCCGTACGACCCCGGGTCGCGGTGTCAGAGCCGCGGGTCGACGGGTTCGGATTCGAGGGCGAGCACGCCGAACACGGCTTCATGGACCCGCCACAGCGGCTCGCCGGCGACCAACCGCTCGACGGCTTCGAGGCCGAGGGCATACTCGCGCAGGGCGAGGGACCGCTTGCGCCCGAGATTGCGGTCCCGGAGCCGGCTGAGGTTCCCCGGTTCGGTGTAGTCCGGCCCGTAGATGATGCGGAGGTACTCGCGTCCCCGGACCTTGAGTCCGGGCTGGGCCGGGTGGCCCTTGGTCGTACGGGTGAGATTGGCGAGGGGCTTGACCACCATGCCCTCCCCGCCGGCGCCGGTGAGGGCTTCCCACCACTCGACGCCGGCGGCCCGGTCGTCGGGGTCACCGGTGTCGACATGGTGGCGGCGGGTTGTCCGGAACAGACCCGGGTCCGCGGCGACCAGCCGGTCGGCGATCGCCAGATGCCAGTCGTGGTCGCGATTCGCGAAGGACGCACCTGAGGCGGCCAGCACCTGGAAGACGGCGAGTTCGACGCCGTCGAGCCCGTCGGTCGGCCACACGTAGCGCTGCCAAGCGGCGTCGTACGCCCGGGCGTTCTCCAGACGTGCCGTGGTGCGGGCCAGCAGCGGTCCGACGTCGAGGCCCCGGTCCCCGGCGGCGACGAGTGCCTCCACCGCGGGTGGAAGCGCCATCAGCGCCGCGGCACCGACGGGGGCGTAGTGCTCGCGCAGCAACGGGCCGGCCTTGGCCGACCAGGGCAGCAGCTCGGCGTCCAGCAGCAGCCAGTCGGTGCCCAACTCCTCGAACAGGCCGGCCCGGGACACCGACTCGCGGACGCGGGCCAGCAGGGTGGCGGTGAGGTCGGAGGGGAAGAAGGCCCGTCCGGTACGGGTGAAGACCGCCCCGCCGGCGGAGGTGAGGTGGACCACGGCCCGGGAGCCCATGTGCTTCTCCTCGCACACGACCCGGTCGATCCCCCACTCGGCGAACTGGCTGAACGCCTCGCCGGGGTGTTCGAGGTAGCCGTCGCGCCGCGAGGTGGCGACCGGCGACATGGTCGGCGGCAGGTACGGCACACGTCGCGGGTGGAGCGCGAACCGACTCATCACCTCCAGGGCCCCGGCGGCGTTCTCGGCCGTGATGGTGACCCGACCCATCGTTCCGGTCTCGACGGTGCGTCTGCCGACGACGTCGTCGAGACGTAGTTCGTCCACCCCGCGCGGGGCGGACGCGACGACCGGGAACGGCTTGGCGGGTTCGTAGTGGACGGCGAGCGCGTCGACCTGGACGGTCTCCCGCTCCGGGTACCGCAGCGCCGTCAGCCGTCCGCCGAAGACGCAGCCGGTGTCGACACAGAGGGTGTTGTTGACCCAGTCGAGGGTGGGCGTCGGGCTGTGCCCGTAGACCACGGTCGCCCGGCCGCGGTACTCCTCGGCCCACGGGTAGCGCACCGGCAGGCCGTACTCGTCGGTCCCGCCCGTGGTGTCGCCGTACAGCGCGAAGGCACGCACCCGCCCGGACGCCCGGCCGTGATAGGCCTCCTTCAGCCCGGCGTGTGCGACCACCAGCCGGCCGTCGTCCAGGACGAGGTGGGACACCAGCCCGTAGCACCACTCCCGCACCGCGACGCGGAACTCCGCGGACTCCTCGGCCAGCTCCGCCAGGGTGCGCTCCAGCCCGTGGGAGACCGTGACCGCACGGCCGTCCAGGGCGCGGATCAGCTTGCTCTCGTGATTGCCCGGCACCGCCAGGGCGTGACCGGCGGCGGTCATCCCCATCGCCAGCCGCAGCACGCCGACGGAGGAGGGCCCACGGTCGACCAGGTCGCCCACGAAGACCACCCGCCGTCCCTCCGGGTGGGCGGCGTCGACCGCGGTGCCGTCCCGGTCCCGCCTGATGGCATAGCCCAGCCTGTCGAGCAGCCGCAGGAGTTCGTCGAGGCAGCCGTGGACGTCGCCGATGATGTCGAACGGGCCGTGCTGGTCGCGGTGGTCGTTCAGCAGCTGGTCCCGTACGATCCTCGCCTCCTCCACCTCCGCCACACTGGACAGCACGTGGACCGTACGGAACCCCTC
>CAYOBI010000011.1:27117-46919 GCA_964402325.1 uncultured Propionibacteriaceae bacterium
TCGAAGCCCGCCAACTGATCGTCGCGATAGGTCACGGCCGACTGTCGCAGGGTGAGCTTCTCGCGCTGGTGGTCGGGCAGACGGTCGAGGCCCAGCCGCCGCTCCGCCTTCGCCAGCGCCCGGGGCGAAACATCCACCCCCACCACCTCGGTGATGGCCGGATCCGCGAGCAACGCCCGCAGGTAGTGGCCTTCGCCGCAGCCCAGATCGACCACGCGCCGGGCACCGATCTCCCGGAGCAGGCCCAGCACTGTCTCCAGCCGCTGCACCTTCAAGGGGGCGCCCGTCTCCGTCCCGGCATCGTCACCCCGCCCGTCGACCGGCGAGTCGTCCAGTGCCGTGAGCCGCTGGATCGCGTCCTCCACATAGTCGCGCCGAGCCACCAGGTAGCGCCGTACGATCACCTCGCGGAGCGGGTGGTCGGCCAGCCAGCCCTCGCCGCGGCGGACCAGCTTGCTGACCTCGTCCGATCCCACCCAGTAGTGCTTGGCGTCGTCCAGCACCGGCAGCAGCACATACAGGTGGGACAGGGCATCCGCGAGCCGCACCGACCCGGCCCCCCTCGGGACGACCGACCCCTCGGGGGTGACGGCCCAGGGCGTACGGCACCTTGCCGCCGCCCGGGGCTGCGGCCAGGGTCCGAACCGCACCCAGCGGCAGTGCAGTTGGTCTAGCCTTGATTGGGCGTCGATACGACTCCGACTCACGGAGTCTCGCGCCCGGCCCTTCTTGGAACTGCCCGGCCCAAAGGCAAAGTCAAGGCTCTCCCATTCGACGTCGCGCCCGCCTGATCAGGTCAGGCGCGGCCGTACGCCCCGGAATGAAACCGATGGACTTCACCACCGAACTCCTGGACGTGGAGGAACTCACATCCAGGATCGTCGATATCAACGAACCCGAGATGGAGATGCCGGCCTCCTCGTTGTCCCGCTCCTGCTCGTCCTGCTGCTCGTGTTCGACGTCGTCGTGCTGCTCCGCCTCGACGTCGACCTCGAGTTGCGCCTAGGCTTTGCTCTACCCGGGCCCTCGAGCCCGGGTAGAGCTACGTGGCGGAGGCGAAGTGTAGTGATCCACGCCCTGGCCGTTCGTAGGCTCCGGGCCTATGCCCGGGACTGCCTGTCGTATTCCGCGATCGCCGCGGCGGAGATCCCGCTGGGCCTGCTGATCGCCCGGCAGGGGCGCGAGGTGAACCCGGGTCTGGTCGCCGCACTGTCCTGCGCCCCGCCGCTCGCAGCCACCATCTGGGCGGCGGTGGCCGAGCAGCGAAGTGCCGGGGCCACATGGGGAAAGCGCGCCGAACATCTGCGGGTGCGCAGCGCACGGTCGACGGCAGGGCTCAGCCGGATGCTCGTCCGTAACTCGATCAAGATCGCGCTGCCGTGGACGTTGGGGCACGTGGTCGCCTTCGGGGCTGCCTCCGGGCGCCTGGATCGCGGAGACCGTACGATCTGGTTCGCCCTGGTCGCGAACACCGTATTATCCACCGCCACGACCCTCCTGGCGTTGACCGGCTCCGGGCGGACCGTTCACGACCGCGTTTCCGGCACGCGCGTCGAGGGCGACCTGGGCCATCACTCTGATCGCACCTGACGGGGTTGCTTCCTGGAGCGACTCCCGGGGTCGCTCTCGGAAGCGGCTCCCCGCCCGCGGGTATCAGTGCTGCATGTCCACGAAGCGGCTGTACCGACGTCCAATTCCTTGGCCGGCAGCTTCACCGGCCGGGAGAACTCCGAGATCTCCGGCTGGCGGCTCTCCACCCGCTTGCCCGAGCTCTTACTTGGCTTGCTTCTTGCGCTGGTAGGTCCGCTCGAGATCGACGGCCAGCTCCAACCGAAGGACCCCACGATGGAGCAGACCTGGCGGCGAGGGGTACAGGGGTCGCCAAAATCCAAAGAAAGAGCCTCTGACAAGGGGAAACGACCAGGCACATCACCCGGGAGACGAAGAATCCGCAGGCCCAGAAGGGTCTGCGGGAGGGGTGGGCGCAACCGGACTTGAACCGATGACATCCTGCTTGTAAGGCAGGCGCTCTACCAACTGAGCTATGCGCCCTGCACGGCAGCGACCCACTATACCGGGAAGTGGAAGTGCACCGCCCCGAGGTGTTCACCGATGTCGCGGGTGGCGGGCAGGTCGACGACCTTCGACCATGCCAGCGCCCCGTCGGGACCGATCAGGAACGAGTGGCGCCGGTCGCAGCCGAGCTTGTCGTCGAAGGCTCCGTACGCCTTGCCGATCGCCCCGTGCGGCCAGTGGTCGCTGACCAAGGTGAAGCCCAGCGTCAGCCGGCGGTCCACCTCGCGCAGCACGAACGTCGTGTCGGCCGCCACGGCGACGATCCGGCAGCCGGCAGCGTCGAACAGGTAGGCCATGTCGCGCAGGTTCTCCAGTTCGTCACGGCAGACGGAACTGAAGGAGAAGGCGTAGAAGAACAGCAGCACGGGACTGCCCCGCCACTCGGCCAGGTCGAAGTCGCGGCCGTGTTGGTCGTGGCCGTGGAAGTCCGGGACCGTCCGCCCGACGACGGGGACCTGCTGCTGCATCAGCGCCGGCTGCCCCGCGGCCGGACGAGCTTGCTGGCGCTCCAGTCGCCCGAGACACCTGTGGTGGTGGAGGTCTGCGCGAGCCCGGAGGTGATCGCCGCCTCGGCGATGTCGGCGGGATCCACGTGGCCCTCACGCCCGACCTTCGGCGTCAGCAACCAAATGACACCGTCGGTCTTGAGGTCCGTGAGGGCGTCGACGAGACCGTCGGCGATGTCGCCGTCCATCTCCCGCCACCACAACAACACGACATCGACCGCCTCGACGGCGTCCTCCACGAGTTCGCCGTCGACGGCGTCCTCGATCGCGATGCGCAACGTGTCGTCCACGTCCTCATCCCAGCCCAGCTCCTGGACGAGCTGGCCGGCGGCAAGGCCCAAACGGCCTGCGGCGTCGCTGGCCACGGAGGTATCCCCTTTCAATGGTTCGTCAACGTCACACATGGTGTGTGGACACCACATTGCCAGACCCCAGGCCCCACGTCACGTCCGACCCCCCGGTGTCTGCAGCGCCACCTCGATCGACCGCCCGCCGCCGATGATGGACCACTAGGCTGGCAAGGCCCGCGAAACGTACTTACTCTTTGCCTGATCACACAACGACGACGACCCAGGTCGGCACGAACGATAGGACGATGCATGGCCAACCGCGGTGAACGCCCCGCACCCAATGCGCAGGGCCTCCCGAGCCAGCTGCCAGACGTGGACCCCGAAGAGACCGAGGAATGGATCTCCTCCTTCGACGGGCTCCTCGAGGAGAAGGGTCCCCACCGAGCTCGCTACATCATGCTCGAGCTCCTCGCCCGGGCGCGGCAGCGCCAGGTCGGGCTCCCCTCTCTGCGCTCCACGGATTACATCAACACGATCAGCACGGCCGACGAGCCGCTCTTCCCGGGCGACGAGGAGACCGAGCGGGAGATCCGTCGAGCGCTGCGCTGGAACGCCGCGGTCATGGTGTCGAAGGCGAACCGCAAGGGCCTCGAGGTCGGTGGGCACATCGCCACCTACCAGAGCGCCGCGAGCCTGTACGAGGTGGGCTTCAACCACTTCTTCCGCGGCAAGGACCACCCGGGCGGCGGCGACCAGATCTACTTCCAGGGCCATGCCTCCCCCGGCATGTACTCCCGTGCCTTCCTCGAGGGCCGGCTGACCGAGTACGACCTGGACGGCTTCCGCCAGGAGGTCTCCCGCGGCCCGCACAACGGGCTGTCGTCGTACCCGCACCCGCGCCTGATGCCGGACTTCTGGGAGTTCCCCACCGTCTCGATGGGCATCGGCCCGCTGAATGCGATCTACCAGGCCCGGTTCAACCGGTACCTGCACAACCGTGGCATCAAGGACACTTCCCAGCAGCACGTCTGGGCCTTCCTCGGTGACGGCGAGATGGGCGAGCCCGAGTCCCTCGGCGCGATCGGCCGCGCCGCCCGAGAGGAGCTCGACAACCTCACCTTCGTGATCAACTGCAACCTGCAGCAGCTCGACGGGCCGGTCGACGGCAACGGCAAGGTCATCCAGGACCTGGAGTCCTTCTTCCGCGGCGCCGGCTGGAACGTGATCAAGGTCCTCTGGTCGCGCGACTGGGACCCGCTGCTGGCCGCCGACCACGACGGCTCCCTGCTGCACAAGATGAACAGCACCCCGGACGGCCAGTTCCAGACCTACTCGATCGCGGACGGCTCGTACATCCGGGACAAGTTCTTCGACACCCCGGTCCTGAAACGGATGGTCGAGGGCCACACGGACCGCCAGCTGCAGCGGCTCGGCCGCGGCGGCCACGACTACCGCAAGGTGTATGCCGCCTACCGGGCCGCTACCGAGCACGTCGGCCAGCCGACGGTGATCCTGGCCCAGACGGTGAAGGGCTGGACGATCGACGCCCTCGAGGCGAAGAACGCCACCCACCAGATGAAGAAGCTCACCTCGGCCGACCTCAAGGCGTTCCGCGACCGGCTGCACCTGCCGATCGCCGACTCCGCCCTGGAGGACGCCTACCACCCGCCGTACTTCAAGCCGGCCGAGGACTCGCCGGCGATGCAGTACATGCGCGAGCGTCGCGCCGCCCTCGGTGGCGCCGTCCCGGAGCGCCGGGTCCGTCCCCTCGCCCTGAAGCTGCCGGGCGACGAGGTCTACAAGGAACTGATGGCCCCGGGCAACCCCAAGGCCAAGGTCGCCACCACCCAGGCCTTCGTCCGGCTGCTCCGCGACCTGATGCGCGACCCGGAGATCGGCAAGCGGATCGTCCCGATCGCCCCCGACGAATTCCGCACCTTCGGCATGGACTCGATGTTCCCGACGGCCAAGCTGTACGACCCGAAGGGCCAGACCTACGAGTCGGTCGACCGCAAGCTGCTGCTGGCCTGGAAGTCCTCACCGCAGGGCCAGCTGCTGCACGAGGGCATCTCGGAGGCCGGCGGCCTCGGCTCGTTCACCGCGGCCGGCAGCGCGTATGCCACCCACGGCGAGCCGATGATCCCGGTGTTCATCTTCTACTCGATGTTCGGCTTCCAGCGGGTCGGCGACTTCATCTGGGCCGCCAGCGACCAGATGACGCGCGGCTTCCTGGTCGGCGCCACCGCGGGACGTACGACCCTGACCGGCGAGGGCCTGCAGCACGCCGACGGCCACTCCCCGCTGATCGCGTCGACGAACCCGGCCGTGGTGCACTACGACCCTGCGTTCGCCTTCGAGATCGCGCTGATCGTCAAGGACGGCCTGCGCCGGATGTACGGCCACGACGACCCCGAGCACCCGCAGGGCGAGAACGTCATCTACTACCTGACCATGTACAACGAGCCGGTCCGCCAGCCGGGCCCGGAGGCCGGTCTGGACGTCGAGGGCGTGCTCAAGGGCCTGCACCTGTTCCGCCCGGCCGAGGACCACGGGTACGCCCGGGTCCGGCTGCTCGCCTCCGGCGTGGGCGTGCCGTGGGCCCTGGAGGCGCAGCAGATCCTCGCCGACGAGTGGCACGTCGACGCCGACGTCTGGTCGGTGACCTCATGGAACGAGCTCAACCGCGAGGCGCTGGACTGCGCGAAGTGGAACCTCGGCCACCCGGCCGCGGAGCACCGGCTGCCGTACGTCACCCGCAAGCTGTCGGAGACCACCGGCCCGGTGGTGGCGGTGAGCGACTACATGCGTGCGGTGCAGGAACAGATCCGTCCGTACGTGCCGGGTCCGTTCACCTCGCTGGGGGCCGACGGCTACGGCTTCGCCGACACCCGGGCCGCGGCGCGGCGCTTCTTCCAGATCGACGCCCAGTCGATCGTCGTCGCGGCGCTCGAGTCGCTGGAGTCGCAGGGCGCCTACCGGGCCGGTGCGGCCGCGGAGGCGTTCGCCACGTACGGCCTCGACGATCCCACCTCGGTCGCCCACGTCGCCCAGGAAGGCGCCGGCGCCTGACCATGGCCCTGACCTGGATCCAGCTCCCCTCGACCCGTTCGCGCGCCTCGATCGCCCGCCGCCTGCGCCAGGTGGCGGCCAAGATGACCACCGCTGCCATCGCGGCGGTCGACACGCGCTACGAGTGGTTCGGACGTCTCAGTCCGGAGCACCGGGCCTCGGTGACCCTCGTTGCCCGCGCGGGCGTCGACGGGTTCATCAACTGGTTCGGCGAGGGGGGCTCGGACCGTCAGGTGCAGATCTTCGACCGGGCGCCGCGGGACCTGTCCCGGCACGTGTCGCTGAAGCAGACGGTCGACCTGACCCGCAGCATCATCGACACCGTCGACGCCCAGATCGACGAACTGATGCCCAGGGCCGACCGCCCGTACCTGCACGCCGCGCTGAACGAGTACAGCCGCGACGTCGCCTTCGCCGCCGCCGAGGTCTATGCGGCGGCGGCGGAGGTCCGGGGCGCCTGGGACATCCGCCAGGAGGCGACCGTCGTCGACGCGATCATGCGCGGCGAGGTCGACGACTCGGTGATGTCGCGGGTCGCCACCCTGGGCTGGCGGTCCACCGCCGGCGCCCTGGTGATGGTCGGCGCCTCCCCCGGCCCGGAGGCGGAGGGCAAGATCGAGGACACCCGGCGGATGGCGCGCACCCGCAAGCTGGACTGCCTCGCCGCGGTGCACAGCGACCGGCTCGTGGTGGTGCTCGGCGGTGAGGTGCTGGCGGCCGACGCCGACCCGCTGCCCGTGATCGCGCCGCTGGCCGACCGGTTCGGCGACGGGCCGGTGGTGGTCGGCCCACGCGTCGACCACCTGTCCCAGGCCGCCGGCAGCGCCCGGGCCGCGCTGTCAGGGCTGCGGGCCGCCCCCGGCTGGCCGGCCGCACCCCGGCCGGTGCACGCCGACGACCTGCTGCCGGAGCGGGCGCTGTCCGGCGACGGGCACGCCCGCCGGGCCCTGGCCCGCGACGTGTACGGTCCGCTGGTCGACTCCGGCGGTGGGCTGCTGGAGACGCTGACCTGCTTCCTCGACGAGGGACTGTCGATCGAGGCCTCGGCGCGGGCCCTGTTCGTGCACGCCAACACGGTGCGCTACCGGCTGAAGCGGATCCACGAGGTGACGGGCTACTCCCCCACCGATCCGCGCGACTCGTACACCCTGCGACTTGCCCTCACCCTCGGCCGATTGCTGGCCGACCACAACGCCTGAGGCCGGGCCCGACGGCCACGGCGCCCCCGGCGGCGGGCGGGTTGTGGGGTTCCGACAAACTTGGGACGTCCGATTTCGTCCGGGGCCCTGCCGCATCCCGGACGCCGAGGCGGGAGAGTGGAAACGTGCTCGCAGTCGTCGCGCCGGGACAAGGCGCTCAGAAACCAGGATTCCTCGTACCGTGGCTGGCGGACCCCGCCTTCGCCGATCGACTGAACTGGCTCTCGGCGGTCTCCGGCCTCGACCTCGAGCACTACGGGACCGAGGCCGACGAGGACACCATCCGGGACACCGCCGTCGCCCAGCCGCTGCTGGTCGCCGCGGGCCTGGCCACCTCGGCCGCCCTGTTCGACTCCCCCGAGGCCTTCCGCGAGGTCGGCGTCGTCGCCGGCCACTCGGTCGGTGAGATCACCGCCGCCGCGCTGGTCGGCGTGCTGTCCGCCGAGCAGGCCCTGGTCTTCGTCCGCGAGCGCGGCAAGGGCATGGCCGAGGCCTCGGCCGTACGGCCCACCTCGATGGCGGCCGTCATCGGCGGCAAGGAGGACGAGGTCCTCGCCGCGATCGAGGCCGCCGGGCTCACCCCGGCCAACCACAACGGCTCGGGCCAGATCGTCGCCGCCGGCACCGTCGAGGAGCTCGCGGTGCTGCAGGCGAACGCCCCGGCCCGCACCCGGATCATCCCGCTCAGCGTCGCCGGCGCCTTCCACACGAAGCACATGGCCCCGGCGACCGCCCGCCTGGAGCGGCTGGCCCGCGGGATCACCCCGCACGGCCCGAGCACCCGGTTGGTGCAGAACCGCGACGGACGGGTCGTCGACTCCGGCCGCGACATGCTCGACCGGTTGGTCGGCCAGGTGGAGGCCCCGGTCCGCTGGGACCTGTGCATGGCGACGATGCGCGACCTCGGCGTCACCGGCCTGCTCGAGCTGACCCCGGCGGGCACCCTGACCGGCATCGCCAAGCGCAACCTCAAGGGCGTCGAGGTCCTCGCCCTGAACACCCCCGACGAACTTCCCGCCGCGCGGGAGTTCGTCACCCGGCACACCCAGTCCACCGACCAGACCGAGGACACGGAGGTCACCCGATGAGCTTCTCCCCCCGCCACGCGATCAAGGCGTCCGAGGGGTCGCCGTACTCCCGGATCTACGGGATGTCCGGCTACTCCCCCTCCCGGATCGTGACCAACGAGGAGGTCTGCACCTGGATCGAGTCCTCCGACGAGTGGATCCGCACCCGGTCGGGCATCTCGACCCGGCACTGGGCCACCGGCGAGGAGACCGTGGAGTACATGGCGGTCGAGGCCGCCAAGCTCGCCCTCCAGCGCTCCGGCGTCCCGGTCGAGGAGATCGGCGCGATCGTCATCGCCAGCGTCGGCTGGTTCACCCAGACCCCGAGCCTGGCCTGCGTGGTCGCCGGTGACCTGGGCAGCAAGGCCGCGGCGTACGACATCTCCGCCGCCTGCGCCGGCTTCTCGTACGCCATCGCCCAGGGCGACGCGCTGGTCCGCTCCGGCGCCGCCAGGTACGTGCTGGCGATCGGCGTGGAACGGCTCTCGGACCTGACGGACAAGGGCGACCGGTCGACCGCGTTCATCTTCGGGGACGGTGCCGGCGCCGCGGTGATCGGCCCCTCCGACGAGCCGGGCGTCGGCCCGGTCGTGTGGGGCTCCGACGCCGAGCAGGGCCACCTGATCCAGCAGGTGCCGCACTGGCCGCAGGCCGTCGACGAGGGCAAGCAGCCGGTCCTGGTGATGGACGGCAACCCGGTCTTCAAGTGGGCCGCGTTCACCGTCTGCCACTACGCCGAGCAGGCGCTGGCCGCCGCCGGCCTGGCCCCCGAGGAGCTGGACGTCTTCGTCCCGCACCAGGCCAACGACCGGATCACCCAGGCGATGGTCCGCACCCTGAAGCTGCCCGAGTCGGTGCTGGTGTCGCACAACATCGCCAACACCGGCAACTCGTCGGCCGCGTCCATCCCGATGGCCATCGAGGCCCTCTACCGGGACGGCCAGGTCCACTCGGGCGAGACCTGCCTGATCATCGGCTTCGGGGCGGGACTGGTCTACTCGGGCCAGGTCATCATCCTGCCCTGATACCTTCCAAGCTGACCAAGTCACCCACCACAAGGAGAGAAGTATGGCTACCACCGAAGAGATCACCGCTGCCATGGGCGAGATCGTGAACGAGGTCGCGGGCATCCCGGTCGAGGACGTCCAGCTCGACAAGTCGTTCACCGACGACCTGGACGTCGACTCGCTGTCGATGGTCGAGATCATCTACGCCGCCGAGGAGAAGTTCGGCGTCTCGATCCCCGACGAGGAGTCGAAGAACCTCAAGACCGTCGGCGACGCCGTCGCCTACATCGAGCGCGCGTCCAACTGACACCAGCTCCTGTCGTGGGGCCGGCATCGGCCGGGCGCCGGCCCCACACCCGCAGAACACTTCCCGCGATCGCTAGGAGACCCTGAACCATGTCCTCCACCGTTGTCGTCACCGGGTTCGGTGCCACGACCCCCCTGGGCGGCGACGCCGCCACCACGTGGGCCAACGTCGTCAAGGGCACCTCGGGTGTCCACGCGCTGGCGTACGACTGGGCTCAGGACCTGCCGACCCGGATCGCCGCGGAGGCCGCGGTCGATCCCGCCTCCCTGATCGATCGCGTCGAGGCCCGCAAGATGGACCGCTCCACCCAGCTCGGTCTGGTCGCGGCCCTCGAGGCCTGGCAGCACGCCGGCTTCGGGCTGGACGACGACAACGCCGTCGACCCGACCCGACTGGCCGTCTCGGTCGGCACCGGCATCGGCGGCCTGCACACCCTGATCGGCCAGTGGGACGTGCAGAAGGAGAAGGGCCACCGCCGGGTGAGCCCGTTCACCATCCCCAAGCTGATGGCCAACGCCCCGGCCGCGACGGTCGGCCTGCGGCTGCACGCCCGCGCCGGCATCCACACCCCGGTCTCCGCCTGTGCCTCCGGCAACGAGGCGATCGCCCAGGGTCTCGACATCATCCGGCTCGGCCGGGCCGACGTGGTCGTCGCCGGTGGCGCCGAGGGCGTCATCCACCCGCTGCCGGTCGCCGCGTTCGGCCAGATGCAGGCGCTGTCGCGCCGCAACGACGAACCGGAGAAGGCCTCCCGTCCGTGGGACAAGCACCGCGACGGTTTCGTCCTCGGTGAGGGCGCCGCCGTGCTGGTGCTCGAGTCGCTGGAACACGCGATCGCCCGTGGCGCCACCATCTACGCCACCCTCGCCGGTGCCGGCGTCACCTCCGACGCGTACGACATGGTCGCCCCCGACCCGGACGGCTTCGGCCAGGCCGAGGCGGTCCGGCTGGCCGTCCTGGACGGCGGGCTCCAGCCCTCCGACATCCGGCACGTCAACGCCCACGCCACCTCCACCCCGGCCGGTGACCTGACCGAGGTCCGCTCGGTCCGCTCCGCCCTCGGCGCGGCGACCGACGACGTGATCTTCACCGGCACGAAGTCGCAGACCGGCCACCTGCTGGGTGCCGCCGGCGCGATGGAGTCGATCTTCACGGTGCTGGCGCTGAAGAACCGGATCGTGCCGCCGACGCTGAACCTCGAGGACCCCGAGGACTCCCTCGACATCGACATCGCCACGACGGCCCGCGAGTTGCCGCAGGGCGACATCGCCGCCATCAACAACTCCTTCGGCTTCGGTGGGCACAACGTCGCCCTGGCCTTCACCTCGGGCAACATCACCGAAGGCTGATCGCCCGGCGCGGCACCCGACGCCGCCACCGACATGACCTGACCCCCTCGCCCCGGAACACTCCGGGCCGAGGGGGTCAGGTTTCAGACAGGCAGGTCTCAGACGGCGCGGTGCAGCCAGCGGACCGGGGCGCCCTCGCCGGCCCAGCGGAACACCTCCAGCTCGGCGTCCCAGGGGTCACCGAGCAGGTCGAGCATCGCCGCCTGCGGGGCGTCCTGGGCCATCGCCCAGCGGATCCGCTCCTCGGGCACGACGATGTCGCCGCTGACGCCGACCTGGCCGCGGAACATCCCCAGCCGGGGGGTCCACATCCAGCGCTGGCCGTCGCTGACGGCCGTCGGCTCCTCGGTCAGCTCGAAGCGCAGGTGGTCCCATCCCCGCAGTGCGGAGGTCACCTTCGCCCCGAGTCCCACCGGCCCGACCCACGAGTGCTCACAGCGCTGCAGGCCCGGCTCAGCCGGTTGCGGCTGCCAGTCCAGGTGGACGGGCGCGCCGAACGCCCCGCCGACGGCCCATTCGAGATGTGGGCGCAGTGCCGACGGTGCGGAGTGGACGTACAGGACGCCCCTGGTGTTCGTCATGTTCGTTCCTCCCTGGTACGAGATACGCCTTCCCCAGCAACCTCGCGTCCACGTCGGAACAGTCCCCATTCTTGCCGACCGGGGGTCACGGCGCCAGTCGGGCGTCCGTCCCCGGGGCGGGCGCTACCGGGGCGGGCGCTCGCCGAAGATCGCCCGGCCGACCCGTACGCAGGTGGCGCCGTGCGCGATGGCCAGCTCGAAGTCCCCCGACATCCCCATCGAGAGCTCGTCGTAGCGGCCGGCGGCCCGGTCGTCCTGGCGCAGCCGCTCCCGCAGTGTCGCCATCCGGTCGAAGCAGGCCCCGACCCGGGCCGGATCAGGAGACCGCACGGCGACGGTCATCAGCCCGCGGACCCGCAGCGAGTCGTACGCCCGCAGTTCCGCCGCCAGCGCCGGCGCCTCCTCGGGGGCGACGCCGGACTTCTGCGGCTCGCCGGAGGAGTTGACCTCGATCAGCACGTCGAGGGCGCGCCCCTGCGCCTGCAGCCGGCGGTCGAGTTCACGGGCCAGCCGGACCGAGTCGAGGGCCTGGAACTCCACCGCGAACCGAGCTACGTCCCTGGCCTTGTTGGTCTGCAGGTGCCCGATGACCGCCCACTCGACGCCGGGCCAGTCCAGGCTGCCCTGCCACTTCGCGACGGCCTCCTGCACCCGGTTCTCCCCGAGCCGCCGGTAGCCGGCGTCGTACGCCTCGCGGATCCGGTCCAGGCCGTGGGTCTTGCTGACCGGCAGCAGGCGGACCTCCCCCGGATCGCGGCCCGCTTCCCGGCAGGCCGCGTCGATCCGTCGCCGGACCTCCGCCAGGTTGTCGCGTACGTCTCCCATGGGACGCACCCTACTCACGGCCAGCGGGCCGCCAGGGACACCACCCCGAGGCTGGCCAGCAGGGCGAACGCCGCAGCGAACCCGACGTACCGGTTGGACACGTCCACCGGCACCGCCTGCTTGCCGACCGACGAACCGATGTCGCGGTAGACGTCCTTGAGTTGTCCGGCGGTCTGCGCCCGGTAGGCCTTGCCGCCGGAGATCCGGGCGACGTTGGCGAGCTCGTTGTAGTCGACCGGGACGGGTTGGCGGCTGCCCTCGATCATGATCGAGCCGCCGAGCGTGCCGTACGCGATGGTGTAGATCGGCACCGACTGGCTGGCGGCCTGTTCGGCGGCCTGCGCGGCCGGGCGGCCGATGGTGGTGAAGCCGTCGGAGAGCAGCACGATCCGGGCCGGTGGCGGGTCGTTGGGGTGGTCGGGGTCGGGCGGCACCTGGTCGAGGGCCGACAGCGAGGCGTAGATGCCGTCGCCGATCGCCGTGGAGGGCTGCAGCCGCAGGCCGTCGATCGCCGAGGTCACCACGCCGCGGTCCTGGGTCGGCGGGACCACGATCGTCGCGGTGCCGGCGAACGACACCAGCGCGACGTTGAACGAGGCGGGCAGCGACCGGGTGAACTCCTGGGCCGCCTCCTTGGCCGCCGCCAGCCGGGTCGGGGACACGTCGTCGGCCTGCATCGACAGCGACACGTCGATCGCCACCACGATCGTGGCCCGTTCCCGCGGGACGAGCACGTCCTGCTTGGGCCGGGCGAAGGCAACGGTGAGGGCGACCAGGCTGAGCGCCGACAGCAGGACCGCGAGGTGCACCTGCCAGCCACGCTCGACCCGCAACGACGCCAGCAGCGGGTCGTGACCGCCGCGTCCGCCGGCGGCCAGCCGGGAGACCAGCAGGTGGACGCCGAGCAGCACGGGGACGAGCAGCAGCAGCCACAGCCGGCCCGGGGAGAGGAACTCGATCATCGGGATCATCGTCGGCGCGCCCCCAGGGTGATGGCCGCCAGGGTCGCCAGGACGGCCGCGATGATGGCATAGCCGGCGAAGGTGGAGCTGACGTCGGTCGACTTCTTCTCCACCCCGATGTCGGAGCGGATGTCCTGGTAGACCCGGTCGAGCCGGCGGATGTTGTCGGCGCTGAACGTCTGCCCGCCGGTGATCCGCGACACCTCGGCCAGGACCTGCGGGTCCGGCGGGACGGTCTCCCGCTTCCCGTCGACGTCGACGTACCCGTTCTCGGTGCCGAACGCGATGGTGTGCACCGGCACCTTCGCCTCCGCGGCCTTCTGGGCGCCCTGGACCGCGCTGGTGCCGGTGGTGCTGTCACCGTCGGAGAGCAGCACGATCGCGCCCGGCGCCAACTGGTCGGGGTGCGCCGGGTCCCGCGGCGCCTGTTCGAGGGCCCGCAGGCCGGCCAGGATCGCGTCCCCGATCGCCGTCGACTCCTGCGGCTTGAGACCGGCCAGCGCCCGGGTGACGGCGGCATGGTCGAGCGTCGGCGGCACGACGACGGCCGGGGCGCCGGACAGGGTGACGAGGGAGACGTTGTAGGTGGACGGGATCTGGTTGACGAAGGAGGTGGCGGCGCTGACCGCCGCGGCGAGCCGGGTGGGGGCCACGTCGGTGGCCTCCATCGACAGCGACACGTCCATCACCAGCACGACGGTGGCCCGTTCCCGGGGGACGTCGGCGAGCGTGGTGGGCCGGGCCCAGCCGGTGACTGCGGCACCGAGGGCGAGCAGCGACAGGGCCACGGCGAGGTGGCGCCGCCACTGCGAGCGTCGGCCGCCGACCAGGTCGATCAGCGCGGTCGTGGTGATCCGGATGCCCCGCCGGCCCGGCCGCCGCGACGCCCAGACGTAGAGGCCGACGATCGCGGGGACGAACAGCAGGAACAGCAGCCGCCAGGGGTCGCCGAAGGTGAGGTTGCGCCAGAAGTCGGTGAACCCGCTCATCGCGACACCCCGCGGGGTGGGCGGTGCAGCAGCGCCGCCGTCCGCCGGTAGCCGAGGACGAATCGGGCGATCTCGGCGACCCAGTCGCCGTCGGTGCGCAGCACGATGTGCCCGACGCCGGAGCGGCGCAGCGCCAGCCGGGTCCGTTCCCGCTGCCGGGCGGCGGCCGCGTCCATCGCCCGGCGGAGGCGTACGTCGCCGGTGTTGACGTAGCGCTCGAACGGCGTTTCGGGCGAGCGGACAAGGATGTCGCCGAGGTCGGGGAACTCGATCTCGCGCCGGTCGATCACCTCGACCGCGATCACCTGGTTGCGGACCGACAGCCGCCGCAGCGCCCGCTCCCACTCCGGGGGCACCTCGGGGTCGACCTCGGTGTCGCCGGGGGTGAGGAAGTCGGACACGACGATCCGCAGCCCGCGGCGGCGCTGGGCCCGGCCGAGGGCGTCGATCGCCGCCGAGAGCGGCAGGCCGGGGTCGGTGTCGTCGGGGACGATCGGCTCGTCCAGCAGGGAGCGCAGCAACCCGTACAGGGCGGTCCGGCCCGACCGGGCGGGGACGAGGCGTACGCCCCCGGGGCGCATCACCATCCCGCCGAACCGGTCCCCCATCCGCTGCGACAGGAACCCGAAGGTGGCCAACGCGGCGATCCCCAGGTCGCGCTTGGTCACGCCGGCGGTGCCCCAGTTCATCGACGGGGTCATGTCGAGCAGCGTCCAGACCTCCAGCTCGCGGTCGGCGATGGTGTCGCGGACGTGCGTGACCCGGGTGCGGGCGGTGACCGGCCAGTCGATCTTGCGGACGTCGTCCTCCCCCGGCAGATACGGCCGGGCGTCGTTGGGATCACTCCCCGGCCCGGGCAGCACGCCCAGGTGGTCACCCTGCAGGAACCCCTCCAGCCGACGGACGACGGTGAGCTCCAGCCGGCGCAGGGCCGCCTCCGGCGCCAGCCGGTCCAGCGGCAGCGTCGGGCGGTCCGGGGGCCGGACCAGGGAGGAGGCCGGTCCGTCAGCCATGGAACTCCGGCTGCGGGTACGGTGCCGGCACCGGGGCGGGCGGCTGCGGCATCGGGGCCGGCTCCGCCGGCTGGTTCCACACCGGGGTCGGGGCGGGCACCATCGCCACCACCCGGTCGACCACCTCGGCGGGGTCGATGTTGTCCGCGACGGCGTCGAAGCCCAGCTGCAGGCGGTGCGACATCACGTCGCGGGCGACGGCCTGCACGTCGGCCGGGAGCACGTAGTCGCGGCCGTGGATCAGCGCGAGCGCACGGGAGGCGCCGACCAGGCCGAGGGTGGCGCGCGGCGAGCAGCCGATGGCGATCACGTCGGCCAGGTCCGGCATCCCGAAGTCGGCCGGTGCGCGGGTCGCCAGCACCAGCCGGACGATGTACTCGGCGACCAGCTGGTGCACGAAGACGTGGTTCGTACGCTCCTGCAGGGCGAGCACGGAGGCGTTGTCCAGCACCGGCTCGGCGACCGGGGCGTCGACACTCATCCGGCGCAGGATCTCGAACTCCTCGTCGCCGTGCGGGTAGGGGACGTCGACCTTGAGCAGGAACCGGTCGCGCTGCGCCTCCGGCAGCGGGTAGACGCCCTCGGACTCGATCGGGTTCTGGGTGGCGATGACGATGTACGGCGAGGGGGCCGGGTAGGTGGTGCCGCCGATCGACACCTGCCGCTCGGCCATCACCTCGAGCATCGCCGACTGCACCTTGGCCGGGGCCCGGTTGATCTCGTCGGCGAGCAGGAAGTTGACGAAGATCGGCCCCAGCTCGACGTCGAAGCCCTCCTGGGACTGCTTGTAGATCCGGGTGCCGACGATGTCGGAGGGCACCAGATCGGGGGTGAACTGCACCCGGGCGAAGTCACCGCCCACGACCGTGGCGAAGGTCCGTACGGCCAGCGTCTTGGCCGTGCCGGGCACCCCCTCCAGCAGGCAGTGTCCGCGGGCGAGCAGGGCGACCATCAGCCGCTCCACCATGTGCTCCTGGCCGACGATGACCCGGCGCACCTGCGTCAGGGCCTGGTCGACCAGTCGGGCCGCCTCCTGGTTGTCCACCTCTGCCTCCCGTCGTCCGGTCCGGACCATCCTCGCAGACCGCACATCCATCATCGGCCACCGCTCAAGCGGCCCCGGTGCGGTGCGGCGCGGTGTTGGTGGGGTGTGGTGAGATGGGAGCGATGAGTGCATCCGCCGACCCCGAGCCGCTCGCCCGGCCCCTCCGGCCCGAGGACCCGCCCCGGGTCGGCGGGTTCTGGCTGGATGCCCGGCTGGAGGCGGGGCCCGCCGGGGTGGCGTACGCCGCGCACGCCGACGGGGCAGCCCCGGACGCGACCGGTGGGGTCGTGCTGGTGCTGCTGTCGCGCGGTGCGGCCGCCGACCGGGTGGCAAGGGACCGGTTCACCGGCCGGGTCGACCGGCTGCACGTCGACCTCGTCCTCGCCCGGGGCGGGTGGGGCCAGGACACCGGTCGGCTCAGCTCCCGGCTCCGGGAGTCGGAGGCCCCGCTCGCGGCCGCCGGCCCCGACGCGCCCTGGGTGGCCCTGCTGCCCGACCAGCTGCCGCTGGCCACCTCGATCCTGGCCGACGTCGCCCTCGTCCTGCCGTCGGCGGCCCCGCCGGCCGCCGGCCCGGACTACCGGCTGCCGTGGGCCGACGACACCGCGTCCGGGCGTACGTCGGTGTGGCCGTTGCCGTGGCCCGGCCGGTTCGACCGCGCAGGATGGGTGACGCTGTTCGTCTCCTGGCTGCTGATGGTGCTGGTCGCCGCGGTCGCGGTCCTGGTGGCGATCCTGCTGTTCCGCCACGAACCGCCGCAGACCCCGCCGCCACCCCAGGAGCAGTCCGCGTCGGCCTCGCCGTCCCCGTCGTCGGCGTCCCCCTCGCCCACGCCGTCCCCCTCCTCGGCGTCCCCGACGCCCTCGCCGTCGTCGGCGTCGGCGTCCCCCTCGCCGGCCTCGGCCTCACCGTCGCCGACCGCGAGCGGCACCGGCATCCCCGAAAGGTCGAAGCTGTGATCCCCCGGTTGATCGCGACCGATCTCGACGGCACGTTCCTGCACCCCCGCGGCGAGGTCTCCGAGCTCAACGCGCGGGCCGTCCGGACAGCCGTCGACCAGGGCGTGCACGTCGTGTTCGCTACCGGTCGCCCGCCGACCTGGATGCAGCCGATCCTCGACCTGGGCCTGTCCAGCGCCCCGGTGATCGGCTGCAACGGGGCGATCCGCTACGACGCCGCGACCGGCGAGGTCGCCGAGGTGGTGGACATCGCCCCAGAGCTGATCGTCGCGCTCGGGGAGCACGTCCGCGCGGTGCTGCCCGGCGCGACGCTGGGGCTGCAGCGGGCCGACTCGTTCGGCTACGAGCCCGGGTACCTCGAGTCGCCGCCCGACGTGCCGGGCTACCGGTGCGCGCCGCTGGAGGACCTGCTGACCGAGGGGCCGGTGCTCAAGGTGCTGGTGCAGAGCTTCCGCACGCCGTTGGACGCCCTGCTGACGGCGCTGCGCGAGGCGGCCGGCGACGAACTGACGCTGACCTGGTCGACCGCCGGGGCAGAGGCCGGCGACCGGGTGCTGGTGGAGGTCGGCGCCCGCGGCGTGGACAAGGCGGCGATGCTGGCCCGTTACTGCGCCTCGCTGGGGGTGGGGCCCGAGGACGTGGCGGCGTTCGGGGACATGCCGAACGACCTGGGGATGCTCACCTGGGCCGGCCGGGCGTACGTGATGCCGCCGCGCCACCCGCTGCTCGCCGACATCGGCCGGGCGGTCGAGCACCCGTGCGCGGACGACGGGGTGGGCCGGACGATCCTGCGGTGGTTCCGCGGGCCGGGGCACGAGGATGGTCCACCGGAGGCGATCCGGGAGGCGCGTCCCTAGACTGTCGGTCATGGACGAGCCGAGGATGCGTTATCACTCCCGATTGTGGGTCCGACCCGAGAACCTGAACGCCAACGGGACCCTCTTCGGAGGGCATCTGCTCTCCTGGATCGACGAGCAGGTCGCGCTCTACTCGGTCGTCCAGCTCGGCAACGAGCGCGTCGTGACGAAGTACATGTCCGAGATCAACTTCGTGTCCTCGGCTTGGCAGGGCGACATCATCGAGCTGGGGATCTTCCCCGTGAAGTTCGGCCGGACCTCACTGACGCTGCGCTGCAACGTCCGCAACATGGTGACCCGCGAGTCGATCATCACCGTGGACAAGATCGTGATGGTCTCCCTGGACGAGCAGGGCCGCCCGTTGGAGCACGGCTACTCCGACATCACGTACGCCCGGGACCGGATCCCGCACCGGATGAAGCCGATCCCCCGCCCCGAGCCGCACGTGCCGGAGCGGGTCGTCGCCGCGCACGAGCCGCTGCACGACCTGGACGGCTGACCTCCGGCCACGGTCCACGGCGGACGGCAGTCGACGTACTACATGTACCGTAGTGCCATGTCGATGCACACGGCCGCACATCCGGGCGTCGTCCGGACGCTCCACCACGATGCCGGGGAGCGCCCCCACGTCCTGGTCTGGGAGGTGACCCGGGCCTGTCAGCTCGCCTGCCGGCATTGTCGGGCGGATGCCTTCACCAAGCCCGATCCGCGGCAGTTGACGACCGCCGAGGGCAAGGCCCTGCTGGACGATTTCGCAGCGTACGGGACACCCCGGCCGATCGTCATCCTGTCCGGCGGTGACGCGTTCGAGCGACCCGACCTGGAGGAGCTGATCGCGTACGGCACCTCCATCGGATTGCCGATCGCCCTGTCGCCGTCGGTCACGCCGCTGCTGACCGACGAACGGCTGGCGTCCGTACGGGACGCCGGGGTGAAGGCGTTCTCGCTGTCCCTGGACGGTGCCACGGCGGCGACCCACGACTCCTTCCGCGGGATCGAGGGAACCTTCGACGCGACACTCGAGGCCGCAAAGCTGGTGGTCAAGCACGGTTTCCGGTTCCAGGTGAACACCACGATCTGCCGCAACAACCTCGACGAGTTGCCCGACATCGTCCAGACCGTGATGGGCATGGGCGCCCACCTCTGGTATCTGCTGTTCCTCGTCCCGATGGGCCGCGGCTCCAACCTCGAGTGTCTCTCACCCGACGAGATGGAGGACGTCATGCACTGGCTGCACGACATCTCCGACCGGATCGCGATCAAGACCACCGAGGGCCAGACCTACCGCCGGGTGGCCATCCAGCGCGACGACGCGCTCGAGGCCGGCCTGCCGCTCCCACAGACCGGTCCGCTGCACGCGCGACTGACGGAGCGCACCGTCGAGCTGCTCGGCGCCGGCGGTGACCGCCGCCCGCCGCGCCCCGCCATCGGGGTGAACTCCGGCAACGGCTTCGCCTTCATCGACCACATCGGCGACGTGTACCCCAGCGGGTTCCTCCCGTTCGACTGCGGCAACGTGCGCGACCGTCCGTTCCACGAGATCTACGCCGAGGCGCCGATGATGCAGGCGCTGCGTCGGCCCTCGGAGTACTCCGGGAAGTGCGGGGTCTGCGAGTTCAACTGGATCTGCGGCGGTTCGCGGGCGCGCGCCTACGCGATGCTGGGCGACCCGCTCGCCTCCGACCCGACCTGCGGGTACGT